>NZ_JASBOH010000022.1:0-14768 GCF_039907205.1 Corynebacterium sp. c25Ua_47
CGGAACGACCGCTGCATGCACTCTATCTTATGTAGGCGCAAATTCCATTGCCGTAATTGCGGCACACTGCGGTCAACCTGGGACCGTCGTCTACACGGAGCAAGGAGGCTACAAGCTTGGAACGATGCGTAGCGCAACAGCACAGTTATTCGATTACAGCACTCCACGCATCAGCAATCCCGACACTGACGTAGCATACGTCGATCTAGAGCCGTCCGTATACAGCGGCGGAAATATCTATTCGGGCGACAAAATCGTACGCGACATCCGGGTGGCACGGCCAGGAAGTGAAGCTTGTTGGTACGGGTCGAGTACCCGGGGAGTTCGCTGCGGAACTCTGGTAAACCCACAATCGGCAGGTATATCGGGCACTCGCGCCCTCGTCATAAGAAACGCCGAAGCCATTCCAGGTGATTCAGGCGGCCCCATTTGGATTAAAGGCCTTGGATACATCGGCGTTATTTCCGCAAGTGCTTTCAGCAACGATAGCGTTACCGAAACCATCGGAGTCATGCTCCCCTAGCGTCTTCAGCCAATAACACACAGGGCCAACCCGCAGGAAACTGCGGGTTCTTTTCGTTTTCACCGGGCGCGGGCTAGAAGCTGGAGGAGCCACCCGAACCGGAAAAGCCCGAGCTAAACCCGCTGTTGACGCCGCCGCTGCTGCCGGAAGAGCTATCGCGGGCGGCAGTCGCGTCGCTGTCCCAGGTGCTCACAACGTAGAAGGGCACGTAGCCGTGGTAGCCAGAGCCGGCGAAGAAGTGGGAGTCATAGATATGCGTGCGTACGGGGCGTTCCTCGGCCTCGTTCTCCTTCTGCAGCTGTGCTTGCAGGTGCTCCGAGAGCAGCGCGGTCCGGTCCAAGAGCTCCAAGTAGCGCTCCATGAACTGCGGGTGGTTCGGCTCCTTGGACAGGGCCACGGCGGCGTCTTCCAGCTCCTTGGCGTGACGCTCAAGCGCCGAGTCGATGTCCGCAGCCAGGTAACCCGCCTGGGCTAGGTCCTTGCCCAGCTCGTAGAGTTCATAGCGGCGCGTGTCGGGATCAGCGTTCTCGATGCGGTGCAGCTTTTCGATGTTAGCCTCGGCGGTCTCTACACGTTCGCAGAGCAAACGCGCACGAGCAATGAGCACGGAGCGTGAGCGGAACTGCTCGTCCGGCGCGTCGGCCGGAATCGACATGAGGGAACCCACCTTGTCATCGATGGCCAGGAAGTCATCGCGCAGGCCCTCCCAGTCCTCGCGCAGGCGCTCATCCACTAGACCCGATTGCAGCGAGTGCGCCCGGATATCGATCTCCCGCAGGCGCTGCGCCACATCGGTATAAGTCTGCGACACATAATCCCAATCCTCGCGCGCCTGCTGCGCGTTCTTCTGACGGCTGCGGCGAGTACCGCCAACGATGCCTGCACCCGCGCCACCAACGCTCAGGCCCGCTACCCCCAGACCAATGGCCGCCCCAACGCGGTTATTTTGAGCACTCTCAAACTGGGTATCCGCAGCACGGTCCACGTCGATCGCTGCCGCCGCACCCGCAAAGAGACCAGCAGGAATGTTGTCATCCCGCACGCCCGGCTTAATGGCTTCGATGGACTGCTCGAGATGGCTATCTTTCTTGCGCAGCTTCATCTGCTCGGCCACGTCCTCACCCGCGAAGACGAAGGCCTGGCGCGGATCGAGGCCGACGCCGACGAAGACTTGGCCATCGGCAAACTTATCCTTGCCGATGAGCTCCGGGTGATTATCGCGCAGGTACTCCTCCACGGAGTCATTGACGTTTTCTTTGTTCTTGGCAAAGACCATGTAGTGCAGCCCCTGGACCACGTCGGGGGCGGCGATCCGGGAGACGTCGCCAAGCATGCGCTCTTCCTCCTCCGGAGTGAGCACATCGTCGGGGTCCATGATGTCGGCCTGGACCTCGCGCTGCGCTGGCTGCATGAGAAAATCGGCACGCTCCGGCGCATCGAAGACCGCCAAGCTCGCGCCCGCACCAATACCTCCGAGCAGCAGACCTCCCGCCACTGCTGCACCGACGATGGCGCCGACCGACGTTATTTTGGGACCACGGCTGGCGGCAAAAGGTTTGATATCGCGAGAGTCAGTCACGGTGATTCTCCAATTCTTCAGCGTTCAGTGCCGCCAATTTTACCCCCGAAAATTGGAAACGACGCGGTGCCCCTACAGCAGCCGCGTCGCCCCTATTCCCTATCACTCACAACGGATTGGAGAAACCGTTTGCCTACCCCCTAAGTAGGCTTTGTGAGCGATTCTCACTCTAGCACTATTTTCCCTCGCAACGGTAGATAAATCTTCAAAAACTCTGTAACGCTTCTACCGGCTCAGTCGATGCTTCACACGCAGGCCTTTGAGCTAGGCTTTTCCATTTTCTTCGTGCCTAGCGGGTGCCCCCACAAGAACAAAAGCCACGATCGAAATTACCCCCAAAATAGCCAGCGCGGTCCACAGCTGTGGGGACTGCCCCCCATTGCCTGCCACGGTGATGGCGGAGGTTGCCCACTGCATGGGAAAGAGGTGCACGAGCGCACTCATCGCGGCGTTGAGATCGGTTCCCGTCGAGGCCGCTTTCCACGCCCATCCCACGACGCCCACCTGGGCTACGCCGAGCACGCTGCCCAGGCCCCAACCAGCGAGCCCCAGTCCGCGCACGAGTGCGTACACAATGCTTGCCGACGCCACCCCGGCCCCCGCCGCCGCGAGCCCCGCCCACGCCACGGCCGCGGCGGTTCCACCGGTAGCAAGAAGTGCCACGAGCAGGCCCACCACAACTCCGATCAGCACCGCGCCGCCCAGCAGCGCGAGGATACGACGCTCCACGCGCGTCAGCAGCGCTCCGATAACCCCGCCGCCCAAGACGGCGATAGCCGCGAGGAGCATGGCCACGATGGGGCTGAGCAGCTGGGCAGGCGCGTTATCGCCCTCTGCAGGTCCAGCTACGGTGGGCAAGGCACGTTGCGCGCCCTGCACCTTGGACCGGTTTTGCTGCGCCATGCCGTCGACCTTCTCTGCGCCAGCAACGAGCTTGTCCACACCTTGCAGGGCCTCATCGACCTTGGAGTTGAGCTCACCAATACCGGCATTGAGCTGCTTTGCGCCCTCCGTGGCTTGGTAGACGCCATCGTGGTAGGCGTAGCCGCTCACGGCCAACTGGTTGGAGAGCTCGCGCGAGCCATCCTTCAGCTGCGTCAGTTGATCCTGAACGGACTGGTCAAATTGGAAGTTCTCCACTTGGCTGCGCAGATCACCGAGCTGCGAGCGGATGTTCTTCGCCTCCGCCGAGTTGTTTCCTTCCAAGTCCTTGAGGGTGCCGTCGATGGCCTGCAGGATCTGTCCGCGGACCACGCCCAGGCCGATGACTTGGTCGACGGCGCCGCCGACGCCGTCGGCCAGCTCGGTAGCACCGTTGCCCAGCTGGGCGGTGCCGGATTGCAGCTGAACAAGGCCGTCGTATAGCTCCTGCGAGCCGCCGGCTAGTTTGTCCACTCCGCCGCCCAGTTCACCGGCTCCATCCTTCAGCTCACCGGTGCCGTCGGCCAGCTGCTGCGCGCCGTTCGCCAGGAATCCTGCCTGGGCATTGGCTTCGCTGAGGGCGCGGGCGACGTCGTAAAGCTCAGCGGGATCGATGGTGCCATCGCTGGGCGCACCCGCCTGCTCCTGGGACCAGGCTTCGGCTGGCTGCCACTCGGACACGGTGGCAACGACCGCGCCGATAACGAGCGGCACGATGAGCACGAGGGCGAGAAGGAGTGCGCGGGTGCCAACCTTCCGGTTAGCGTCAGCAGGAGTAGCTAGGCGTGAGGTCATGTAAAAGAAACTATCGCCCACGCTGGGCAAAAGCGGTCAGGCGCGCGGAAAAGCCCCGCCCGGAATGAACCCGGCGGGGCTTCTAAGGTGACGGATTAACTCATGTGGGTGACGGATTAACGCCCCTGCGTTAATCCCTACTTCTTCTCAGCGAAGAGCTCGCGCACGCGCTTGCCCAGTTGCGGGGAGACTGCATCCCAGTAGGCGTAGACGCGCTCCTCGGTCTCCGGGGACACGCCTGCCATGGCGTTGGTGATGTTGTCCGCTAGGCGCTCCTTGGCGCCATCGTCGTAGACATTCTCGTACAGGTCGGTGGCCTGGACGGTGTCATTGTCCTCAGCGTGGTGGATATAAGGCGCACGCACCAGGTCGATGCCTGCCGGGTCCGGGTTCACGTAGAGATCCGGAGCGGTGGTGGTCTCCTGCTCCTTGAAGCGCAGGTTCTCATCGCCATCCAGGTAGCCGCCGCCCTTGGCGTGGCGGTTCGGGGAGTAGACCGGATCCTCCGGGGCGTTGAACAGGTACTGCATCGGACCCTCGTGCTCGTAGGTGTTGACCTGGTTGAGCGGCTGGTTCACCGGCAGCTGCTTGTAGTTCGGTCCGATACGGTAGCGCTGCTGGTCGGAGTACGCGAAGACGCGTGCCTGCAGCATCTTGTCCGGAGACAGCCCAATGCCCGGGACAATGTTGGACGGATCCAGGGCAACCTGCTCAATCTGCGCGAAGAAGTTGCGCGGGTTGCGGTTGAGTACGAAGTATCCGACATCGACCAGCGGGTAATCCTTCTTGGACCAGGTCTTGGTGAGGTCGAAGGGGTTGAAGCGGTACTCTTCAGCCTCCGCCACCGGCATGATCTGAACCTTGACGTCCCAGACCGGGAAGTTGCCTTCCTCGATGGCGTTGTAGAGGTCCTCGCGGTGGTAGTCCGCGTTCTTGCCAGCCATCTCCGTGGCTTCGGCGTCGGTGAAGTTCTCCACGCCCTGGCGGGTCTTGAAGTGGTACTTCACCCAGAAGGCATCGCCGGACTCGTTGACCCACTGGAAGGTGTGGGAGCCGTAGCCGTTCTGGTGGCGGGTGGTCTTCGGGGTACCGCGATCACCCATAAGGTAGGTCACCTGGTGGGTGGTCTCCGGGTTGCGGGTCCAGAAATCCCACTGCATGTCAGCATCACGCAGGCCGTTGGCACCCAGACGCTTCTGGGAGTGGATAAAGTCCGGGAACTTAATGCCGTCACGAATGAAGAAGACCGGGGTGTTATTACCCACGATGTCGTAGTTGCCGTCCTCGGTGTAGAAGCGCAGCGCGAAGCCGTGGACGTCACGCCAGGTATCCGGGGAGCCCTGCTCACCGGCGACGGTAGAGAAACGGCCCATCATCGGGGTCACGGTGCCCTTCTGGAAGAGCTTGGCCTTGGTGTAAGCAGAGACGTCCTCGGTAACGTGCAGCTCACCAAAGGCGCCGTGGCCCTTAGCGTGCGGGGTGCGCTCCGGCACGCGCTCGCGGTTGAAGTGCGCCAGCTTCTCAATGAGGTGGATGTCATTGAGCACTACCGGGCCGTTCTGGCCAACGGTGATGCTGGTGTTTTCAGTAGCAATTGGCTGACCGGAGGGGCGGGTAGTGTTCGGGCCGCCCGGGGCGCGCTGGCCCTTGTCGAGAACCTTGTCTGCCGCGGACTCATTCGAAGCGTTAGTCATGGGGTTAATGCCTCCTAGATCGGTTGATAATTTGCTTTACATTATCAATCACGGACCTTTCATAGCCTACCCATAAAAAATGACCTGCGCAACAGTTTTTGGCGTTGCCAGAGTTCACGGCCTTAAGCCCGAGGCACCCAAGTCCTGCCTCCCCCGACTGGTAAGTTATGGGAGGTGAAACGACACTCCGAGCGCGACGATGCGCGCGTCACCGACCTCGCCCTCAAGGCAGGCCGTGGCGATCGCGCAGCCCTCACGGAGTTCATTAAGTCCACCCAAGATGATGTCTGGCGCCTGCTCGCCCACCTTGGCGGCCCCGATATCGCGGACGATCTCACCCAGGAGACCTACCTGCGCGTCATCGGCGCACTCCCCCGCTTCGCTGCACGCTCCTCAGCGCGCACGTGGCTACTTTCGCTTGCGCGCCGCGTGTGGGTAGATAACATCCGCCACGACATGGCCCGCCCGCGCAAGTCCGCCACCGAGTACGAGGATGCCGCTGCCCTCGCAGCAACTCCCGAAAACGCCGGAACGTGGAGCGAGTGGATCGACGCCCGCGCGCTTATCGACGCCCTCCCAGAAGACCGCCGCGAAGCCCTCATCCTGACTCAAGTGCTGGGCTATACCTACGAGGAGGCCGCGAAGATCGCCGGGGTTCGTGTTGGCACTATCCGCTCCCGCGTGGCCCGGGCCCGCAAGGACTTAATCAACCAACGCGGCTAATCGTTATCGAGCCGTTACAAATCGGCTTGGCCGGCCATAGAACCTGCATCTACATGCGCCAAACGGCAAATTCTGACACCCCCGCCACTGCCTATCCTTAAGGAAACCGCAGCCCCAGCTGGAAAACACCGATAGACCACGCCTAATCTTTTCCGAGGCACACGTGATAAATCGATAGTCGAACCGGGCCCGCGAGGCTTTCCCAATTGCCCGCACCACACCTTGGGTCGTGATGGCATTACCCCGGCGCGTGTGAGATTGAGAGACCTCTTTACCTTATGTGGAAACGCGCAGTGGCCATTTCCATGGCCTTCATCGGCGTCGTCGTCGGCGCCGGCTTTGCCTCCGGCCAGGAAGCACTCCAGTACTTCGTGGCTTTCGGAAACATGGGCCTGTGGGGCGTACTCCTCGCCTCCGCCCTCATGATTATTACTGGTGTAGCAATTCTGCAGCTTGGCTCCTATTTCCAGGCCGATGAGCACACGGCAGTGTACGACAACATTAGTGGGCCCATCGTCTCCCGGATCCTGGACTGGGGCACACTGGCCACGTTGTTCTCCATCGGCTTCGTCATGTTCGCCGGTGGTGGCTCCACCATCAGCCAGCAATTCGAGGGTGTTCCCATCTGGGTGGGCGGCGCTATCATGCTCGTGCTCGTCCTGCTGGTAGGCCTCCTCGACGTGGATAAGGTCAGTAACGTCATCGGCGCGATTACGCCCTTCATCATTATCTTCGTGGTCCTGGCCACCGGCTACACCATCATCGTGACCGACGTGGATTGGTCCCAAGCCAATGAGTTTGCTGTCAACAACGTCGAGAGTCCGCTCAGCAACTGGTGGCTGGCTGCGCTGAACTACACCGGCCTCAACGTCATGTGCGCGGTCTCGATGTCCATCGTCATCGGCGGCAACATCCTGGATAACCGTGCCGTCGGTGTTGGCGGCCTCATCGGTGGCTTCTTCTACCTGCTTCTGCTCGCTCTCCTCGTGGTTTCCCTCTACATGGTGGCGCCGGAAGTCTACAAGCAGGACCTGCCGGTGCTGACGCTGATCAACCACGTGAACCCGGCTCTGGGTTACTTCATGACCTTCATCATCTACGGCATGGTCTTCAACACCGCCATCGGCATGTTCTACGCCATGGGCAAGCGCCTGACCCGCAAGAAGCCGAAGCTCTTCTACCCCGTCTACGCGGGCGCCTGTGTCGTGGGCTTCATCCTCTCCTTCATTGGCTTCAAGCAGCTGGTTTCCAGCGTTTACCCGATTCTGGGCTGGATTGGCCTGCTCATGATTGCCGTCATGGTCATCACCTGGATTACCCAGCGCGACAAGATCACCTCCGAGTCTGACCGCCGCGTGCGCGCCCGCACCTTGGTTAAGCGCCGCCTTGACCCGCGCGAGCACTTCACCAAGAAGAACGAGCGCGAGCTGCGCAAGCTGGCAGCGGCCTCCAACATGGAAACTGAAGAGTTCGTCTCGACCGTTGCCGATGAGATCCACGAGGAGCTCGAGGCCGACGATGAGATTGAATACGACCGCGAGGATCCGGAACCCTCTGTGACCTTCGTGGAGCACACGAAGCCCGAGGTGCCGAAGGACTAGCCCTTCCGCACACCCCCTTTCCCATTACTCACAAAAAGTCCGCCCCCAGAGTGATATCTGGGGGCGGACTTTTCTTATTTATGCGGGTTCTAAAACTCGCTGCAACTTTTCTTTAGACCAGCAGCTCCGCGATCTGAATAGTGTTGAGCGCGGCGCCCTTGCGCAGGTTATCGCCGGAGACTACGAAGACAAGGCCCTTGTTGTCCTCGACCGCCTGGTCCTGGCGGATGCGCCCGACCAAGGAGAGGTCGATGCCGGCTGCCGCCAGCGGGGTCGGCACATCGACGACCTTGACGCCCGGTGCGGACGACAGTACCTCGCGGGCCTGTTCCGGGGTAATCGGCTTCTCAAACTCCGCGTGCACCACCATGGTGTGGCCGGTGAACACCGGGATGCGCACGCACGTACCGGAGACCTTGAGCTCCGGGATACCCAGGATCTTGCGGGACTCGTTGCGCAGCTTTTGCTCCTCGTCGGTTTCTTCCGTGCCATCATCGACGAGGTTGCCGGCCAGCGGCAGCGCGTTGTACGCAATCGGGGCGACGTAGGGGCCCAGATCCTCCTCGGAGACCTCGAGCGCCGAGCCATCGTGGACGAGTTCAACGTTGCGGTCGCCGATGGACGCTACTTGCTTAACCAGGGTTTCCACGCCTGCCAGGCCTGAGCCGGAAACGGCCTGGTAGGAGGCGACGCGCATGGTGGTGAGACCGGCGGCGTCGTGAAGCGCCTTCGTGACCGGCATGATCGCCATGGTGGTGCAGTTCGGGTTGGCGATGATGCCCTTCGGGGTGTTGCTCTTCTCCTCCGGGTTTACCTCCGAGACGATGAGCGGCACGTCCGGGTCCTTGCGCCATGCAGAGGAGTTATCCACCACGATGGCGCCGGCCTCGGCGAAGAGCGGCGCATACTGCTTGGAGGTGGAACCGCCGGCGGAAAACACGGCGACGTCGATCCCAGCAAGGCTTTCGACGGTCTGCTCTGCCAGGTCTTCCACGACGACCTTGTCCTCGCGGAAGGTGAGCTCCTGACCCGCCGAGCGTGCGGAGGCGAAGAAGCGAACCGTCTCGGCCGGGAAGTTGCGCTCCTCCAAGAGGGTGCGCATCACGCGGCCGACCTGGCCGGTGGCGCCTACTACTGCAACAGTGGTCATGACCTTTACTCCTTAAGTTTTAGCGTCCGGTACCAGCATAAACGGTGGCCTCTTCCTCGCCACCCAGCTGGAACTTCTCGTGCAAAGCAATGGCTGCCTTGTCCAGGTCGGCCTCGCGGGTCAGCACGGAAATGCGGATCTCAGAGGTGGAGATGAGCTCCATGTTGACCCCTGCGTCACGCAATGCCTCCGTGAAGTCCGCGGTGACACCGGGGTGGGACTTCATGCCGGCACCGACCAGGGAAACCTTGCCCACTTGGTCGTCGTAAAGCACGTTGCTCCAGTGGCCGTCTTCCTTGAGCTTGGCCAGAATCTCCATTGCCTTCGGCCCATCCGAGCGCGGGCAGGTGAAGGTGATGTCGGTCGTGCCGGACTCCAGGGAGGAGACGTTCTGAAGGACCATGTCGATGTTGATCTCGGCATCTGCAATAGCGCGGAACACCTTGGCGGCCTCACCCGGGCGGTCCGGGATTCCCAGGACGGTGACCTTGGCCTCGGAGCGGTCGGTTGCGATGCCGGTTAGTACTGCTTCTTCCACGGGGATATCCTCCATTGAACCGGCGATGAGCGTGCCGGGGTCGTTTGAATAAGACGAGCGAACTCGAAGGGGAACGTTGAACGCGCGGGCGTATTCGACGCTGCGCAGGACCAGAATCTTAGAGCCCACGGCGGCCAACTCGAGCATCTCCTCGAAGGAGAGCTGCTCGAGCTTCTGGGCGTTGTGAACGATGCGGGGATCAGCGGTGTAGACGCCGTCGACATCGGAGTAAATCTCACACACATCGGCCTTGAGCGCTGCCGCCAGCGCCACCGCGGTGGTGTCCGATCCGCCACGGCCGAGGGTGGTGACGTCGCGCGATTCCTTGTTGACGCCTTGGAAACCCGCGACGATGCAGATTTTGCCTGCATCCAGCGCCTCGGTCAGGCGGCCCGGGGTGACGTCGACAATGCGGGCGTTACCATGACGCTCAGTGGTGAGCACACCAGCTTGGGAGCCGGTGAAGGATTGAGCCTGCGCACCGAGGGACTCCACTGCCATGGCAACGAGCGCATTGGAGATGCGCTCGCCGGCGGTCAGCAGCATGTCCATCTCGCGCTGCGGCGGGACGGGGTTGACCTGGGCGGCGAGGTCTAGGAGCTCATCGGTGGTATCCCCCATGGCGGAGCACACGACAACCACGTCGTTGCCCTGTTTCTTCGTCGCCACAATGCGCTCCGCCACCGCGCGAATGCGCTCTGCGCTTTCGAGGGAGGATCCCCCGTATTTCTGTACGACTAGGGCCACTGACGGTCCCACCTTTCCTGTTTGTGAGGGCCATTACCTGTTCACCGCCCAATACCTATAGACCGGCAGTCAACTCCTTTAGAGTACCGCCCTTTGGCTACCATCGAAACACGTGCTGGATATTAATTCCAGGTAAGGTGGAAACGATGCTTTCAAACCTGGTTGCCGTTGCTTTCGCACTGGCCTCGGCACTAGTCGTGGCCTGGGGCACTGTCATACGCCACCGCATCGTGTTGGACGCCAGCTCCAGGACCGTCATGCGGACCGCAATTCGCACTCCCCTGTGGTGGATTGGCACCGGAGCCGCCGTCGCTGCCTATGCCTTGCAGCTCATCGCACTCCACTTCGGCACGCTGCTCATCGTGCAGCCCATCCTCGTCCTGTCCCTGATGTTCACGCTGCCGCTCGCCGCGTGGTATTCCCGGCGGCCGATGCCGGCGCGGGAGGTCTTCTGGTGCCTGGCACTGACCGTCGCAGTGGGCATCATGGTGGTCTATGGGCGCCCCACCGCAGGCTTGACGACGCCCAGCTGGTCCCAGTGGTGGCCCGCCTTCGCCCTCGGCGCGCTGACACTCGCCGCACTCTTTGTGGCGGCCTATAACCGGCCGGAGGAATCTGCACTCGCGCTCGGCAGCGCCTGCGGCATCCTCTACGGCTACGTGGCGCTCGTAGCGAAAGCGGTGGTTGACGTCCTCTCCCACCAAGGCATCGCAGCATTGCTAGCCAGCTGGGAGCTGTACGTGCTCATCGGGCTGGCGGCTGCTGGAACCGTGATCCAGCAGTATTCCTTCCACGCCGGCGCTCTCGCGCATTCCCTTCCCGCGATGACCATTATGGAACCCATCGTGGCTTTCGGCCTGGGTTACTGGGTCCTGGGCGAGAAATTCCAGGTCGAGAGCATCGCGGGCTGGTGCGTGATGGGGGCTTCGCTCATCATCATGATCGCCGCCACCATCGTCCTGTCACGCATTCCGGTCACCCCGGGAAGCACTCGGCGCGCGGAGCAAAGCCCGCGCTAGATCGCCCACTCAAAGACCACCAGCATGTAGGCGGAGAACCACGCCGACCACAGGACCCATGCGCCACAGGCAGCCCACAGCATGCGTGGGCGCCACGCCGTGGCGGCGCGCACAACCCACGGCAGCACCAGAATGATCGCGGGCAGGAGAAGTCGCGGGCGCGAGTGCATGATGCCGTCGGAAAGCAGCACATTCGCACATAACGCAGCGCTAAACCACCAGGCGACCGGGTTAACCTTCCCCCAGGCCGCGATGAGCAACACGGGGGCACCGAGGATCACCAGCACGGTGAGCAGGTAGCCCACATCGTTGTTCTCCGTCAAGGTTTCCCACACGAACCGCACGGTGGCAACGCCCCCGTCGAAGGTGGAGTTCCAGTGTTCGGTTTGGATGCCGAAGTAGCCGCCAGCCTCCGCCAGGTAGCGCTGTGTCCACAGCAAGTACCCCGGCAGCGGGAGCGACGCCACGATCAGGCTGAGCCACGCCTGCCAGGAACGCCGCCCGTAAAGGAGCACCCACAGGCCAAAAACTGCAAGGAAGTCCACGGAGGTCAGCCGGACAAAGGACAAGGCAATACCGAAAGCCGCGGCGCTCCACCAATCGCGTTCATCCAGCGCCACGAGTCCCCACACCACAAGGGCCCCGAAGAGGGCTTCCGTATAGGGCATGGAAAACACAATGGACATCGGAGCGCTGCTGACCACGATGGCCGCGGCGCATTGCCCACGGCGCCCTGCCCCCAGGCGCTGCGCTAGGACCATGACTCCAGCAGCCATCACCGCGGTAAAAAGAGTATTCACAAGGAGGGCAGCTACCTCAAGGCTGATCCCGGTCCACCCCAGAACCCGCAACAGTATGGGGAAACCCGGAAAGAAAGCCATAGTGATTTCATGGACCGGCCCATCCGTATGGATGTCCGCATCGAAATAACCGACGCGCGCAATCTCCAGGTAGTACTTAGAGTCCCAGGCCGTGAGCTGATCCCACAGCTCCTGCTCGTTGACGGCTGCGATGCCGCTCAGCACAGCGATGCGCACTGCAGTGCCCACTACCGCGACCAGCACGGCCATGGGCAGCAGCGAAAGTACCCCTGGCGCGCCTTCAGGGGTCGGGGCGGCATCCGGTTCCTTGCCCGGCGCGGTCTTCTTCCCAGGTTCCGGAGCAGTCGTCATGGTGTTTTCTTCAGGCACGCAACACATCCTAGCCACCCGCGACCCCATCCCAGTATGTGAAACCAGTTGCCGCAGAGTGGGAAGCGTTGTATTGTGGCTCACATGACTTTGCGGCACACTCTTCTCCTTAGTAGCCGCGGCGGGATTTAGGTTTGTAACTCTACGGCCAGCGCCCCGTCGCGGAGCGTGGTGATGCCAACACACACCACAGCTGGCCGTCCCCCACAATTCACTACATCGTTGCTCATCACAGCAACGCGGCGAAACAAACGCCTCAGGCCACACACAAGGAAGAGATCAAACACCATGTCCCCCAACGATTCTTTCATCTCCGCTCCCCGCGAAATCACCACCCCGGCCGGCCCGCGCAACGAGAACCAGCCCGCCTGGAATAAGCAGCGCGGCTCCTCGATGCCGGTCCACCGCTACCAGAGCTTCGCCCAGGAGGTCGAGCCCGTCACGCTGCCGGACCGCACGTGGCCGGATAAGAAGATTACTGTGGCCCCGCAGTGGTGTGCGGTGGATCTGCGCGATGGTAACCAGGCCCTGATTGATCCGATGTCCCCGCAGCGCAAGCACCGCATGTTCGACCTGCTGGTAGCCATGGGTTACAAGGAGATCGAAGTGGGCTTCCCCTCTGCCTCCCAAACAGACTTCGACTTTGTCCGCGAGATTATTGAGGGCAATAAGATCCCCGAAGACGTCACCATCCAGGTCTTGGTCCAGGCCCGCGAGCACCTGATTCGGCGTACCTTCGAGGCGTGCCAGGGCGCGAAGAACGTCATCGTGCACTTCTACAACTCCACCTCGAAGCTGCAGCGCCGCGTGGTCTTCCGCAAGGACCGCCCAGCCATTAAGAAGCTGGCGACGGACGCCGCGGAGCTCATCAAGGGCATTGCCAAGGATTACCCGGATACCAATTGGCGCTGGGAGTACTCGCCGGAATCCTTCACGGGAACCGAGCTGGACTTCGCCGTCGAGGTCTGCGATGCCGTCGTCGACATCATGGAGGCCACCCCGGACAACCCCATGATCATCAACCTGCCGTCCACGGTGGAGATGATTAGCCCGAACGTGTACGCCGACCAGATCGAGTGGATGCACCGCAACTTTGCCAAGCGTGACTCCATCATCCTGTCACTGCACCCCCATAACGATCGCGGCGAGGGCATTGCCGCCGCCGAGCTGGGCTACATGGCCGGCGCAGATCGCATCGAAGGCTGCCTGTTCGGCAACGGTGAGCGTACCGGCAACGTAGACATCGTCACGCTGGGTCTGAATATGCTCACCCAGGGCGTGGACCCGCAGATCGATTTCTCCGATCTGCCCAAGATCCGCGAGACGGTGGAGTACTGCAACCAGCTGCGCGTACCGGAGCGCCACCCCTACGGCGGCGAGCTGGTGTTCACGGCCTTCTCCGGCTCCCACCAGGATGCTATCAACAAGGGCCTGGATGCCCTGGCCCAGGAGGTACGCCCCGGCGCCAACAACACCGAGGTGTCGTGGGAGGAACTGCAGGAAACCACCTGGGAAGTTCCCTACCTGCCCATCGACCCGAAGGATGTCGGCCGCGATTACCAGGCGGTCATCCGCGTCAACTCGCAGTCTGGCAAGGGCGGCGTAGCCTACATCATGAAGACCGACCATGGCATCAACATGCCGCGTGCCATGCAGGCGGAGTTCTCCTCCGTCGTGCAGGCGGTGACCGACGCCGAAGGTGGCGAGGTCAACTCCAAGAACATGTGGGACATCTTCGCCAACGAATTCCTGGAGCGCACCTCCCCGCTAGAGCTGGTCTCCTTCCAGGTGGACAACTCCACCACAGAGGGCGAGGACGCCAAGGTAACCGCGACCATCGTCTTCAACGGTGAGAAGCGCGTTGTCTCCGGCATCGGCAATGGCCCCATCGCCGCGTACGCCAATGCGCTGGAGGACGTCGGAATTGATTTCGAGGTCATCGACTACTCCCAGCAATCCCGCACTGCTGGCGACGACGCCGAGGCCGCCTGCTACATCGCCGCCGAGGTTAACGGTGCCCAGGTATGGGGCGCGGGCATCGCTGGCTCGACGACGCGCGCATCCATCAACGCGATTACGTCCGCAGTCAACCGCGCAGACTAAGCCAGGCAAAGCCAGGCTTAACAACAGTGCAGCTAGGGAGGGAGGAGCACGTTCCTCCCTCCCAGTACCCGAGCTTTAAGCTTTGCGCAAAAATTCCTCGTCACCATATCCCGCTGAATGCGCTTTCTTGTAGGCCAGAACTCAGAACGATATAGTTAAGCAGCGTAACTGCACTGCAATAAAGA
>NZ_JASBOH010000023.1:0-5556 GCF_039907205.1 Corynebacterium sp. c25Ua_47
CCCAAAACGCGAAAAGCTGGAGCTTTGCAGCTCCAGCCTCTTAGCCCTTAACCGAGATTACTTGCGGGTCTCGGTGATGCCGTCGGTATCGATTTGCTCCTTGCGCAGATCCTCGGTGTGGGTCTCGGTGTCCTTGATGGTCTCCTTGGAAAGGTTAACCTTCTCCACCGGGACGGTCTTCTTCTCTACATTCACGCGCTCTTCGTGCAGGGTAACGGAGGCTTCCTCCGCGCCGTTATCACCGATGGTGCCGGTGTAGTTGGCAGCGTCAGCCTCGGAAATCGGGGTGCGCTCGACGCGAACCTCTTCGCGCTCAACCGGAACCTCGACGGTCTCGGTATCGGTCACGACGTACTTGCGCAGGCGCGCCTCGCCGGTGGCCACGCGCTCCTTGTTGACGTCCAAGCGCTCCTCGGAGCGGATAACCTCGCCCTCGTTGTTGGTGACGCTATTGTCGGAGACAGCGGCGCGCTCGGTCTCATCCTTAGCGTGTGCACCTGCACCAGCACCGGCAACACCAGCGCCAGCTACGCCAGCACCGGCAACGCCAGCGCGCTCATCACGCTCGTCACGGTAGGTGGTTACGTCCTGTGCGTTCTCGAGGTCGTAGTGCTTGAAGATGTCCGCCTGCGCCTCAGGAGTCAGCGGCTTATCGGAGTCAAAGTCCGGTGCGTTCTCGATGCGGTCCTTGGAGAAGGCCAGCTTGAGCTCATCACCGGTGAAATCGTGACCACGGAGCGGAACCAAGCTGGAGCTCATACCGAACAGACCGTGGTTGACCTCAACGAAAGTCGGCTGACCGGACTGCTCGTCGACGAAGACCTCCTTGACGGAGCCCAGCTTCTCGCCGGCCTTGTCGTATGCGGTTGCGTTAAACAGATCCTTGATGTTCTTACCCATTGTTTCTCTAAACCTTTCTACATTTGGTCTATATCTCGACAGCAAACGATAGCTTTCATCTTTACCCCCATAAATTCCAGGGGATTGGGGGACGATTTGCTATTTCGTTTGCGTTGCCCCCCACCATACGGACGAAACAACAATGCGCCACCGCCGCATCCCCCTCTTTTGTCAAAATCGCGCGTAGCCGCAGGTCATATTAGCTATAACAATTAGATTACAGACCATTTGAGCACCTCAAACGCCTGCCAGCCCCGCCCTACATTTCCTCCCCATATTCTAGAACGAAACATTAAGGCACTAACTTGCGCCCGCAACATAGCGCCCAACAGCGACTCTCTACGCAACTCCTTACGATTCCCAAAGGCACAGCCAAGAGACGTTAGCTACCCCCGCCCCAGTTTCCGAGTTCATTAAATGGTCTACTCTCCCAATCGTCACACCGCCATACCTGAGTACCCTGAACACCATGAACCAAACTGAACACTTCGAACTCAAAGTCCCCGGCGGCAAACTACTCGTCGTCGATCTCGATATTGACGCCGACAGCACCGTTACCGCAGCCAAGGTCTCCGGCGATTTCTTCCTCGAACCGGAAGAGGCCTACGAGGCACTGGCCCCAGCGCTGGTCGGCATCACTACTGCCACAAGCACCGAGGACATCCAATCCCGCCTCGATGCCGCGCTTGCGCGAATCGATTCACCCGTAGCTCTCCACGGCTTCGACACCCACCACCTAGCTGTCACGGTCAAGCGCGCGCTGTCAGGCGGCACCGATTTCACCGACCACAGCTGGGAGATCCTGCGTCCTGGGGTTCTGCCTACCCCAGTAAACGTTGCCCTCGATGAAGTCCTCCTCAACGAAGTCGCGGAAGGAAAGCGCGGGCCCACGCTCCGCTTCTGGGAATGGGAGGACCGCGCCGTCGTCTTCGGTTCCTACCAGTCCTATGCCAACGAGTTGGACCAGGAGGGCGTCGACAAGCACGGCATCATTCCAGTACGCCGAATCTCCGGTGGCGGTGCGATGTTCATGGAGGGCGGCAACTGCGTGACCTATTCCCTGTACGCCCCGGACTCGCTCGTGGCCGGCTATTCCTACGAGGCCAGCTACGAGTACTTGGACCAATGGGTACTCGCGGCACTTGGCAAGCTTGGCGTCAACGCCTGGTACGTGCCGATTAATGACATCACCTCGGACGGCGGAAAGATTGGCGGCGCCGCGCAAAAGCGCCGCAAAGGTGCGGTGCTCCACCACACCACGATGAGCTATGACATCGATGCGGACAAGATGATGGAAGTCTTGCGCATCGGCAAAGTCAAGGTCTCCTCCAAGGGCCTGGCCAGCGCAAAGAAACGTGTAGACCCGCTGCGCCGCCAGACCGGCGTGCCCCGCGAGGAAATCATCGACACCATGGCTGCTGAGTTTGCCACCCGTTATGGCGCCGTTGACGCAGTGCTTTCCGACGACTCCCTAGCCGCCGCCCGGCGCCTCGTCGACACTAAATTCCTCAACGAAGAGTGGACTAAGCGCATCCCATAATTTGCAGGGGAATTTCTGGACAGCGTACGGTGTTATAAGTTCTAGTGAACCGATCGGTATAAATCTACCGAACCATTTGGTCCATTTCTATACAGCACTGTCTAGAAGGAAAATCTCGTGTCCGACACTTCCTCCCGCGCATCCTCGCGCACGCTGCCCTCTTGGGCCACCGGCTTTGGCGCCCAGGTCATCGCCGGTCTCATCATCGGCCTCATCCTCGGCTTCATCGCCTCCGGCATGGAGTCCGAATGGCTCTCCGATACCCTGTCCGGCGTCGGCGGCGCGTACGTCCAATTGCTCAAGGTGATGGTCCCGCCGCTCATCTTCGCGGCCGTCGTCACCTCGGTTGCCAACCTGCGCAAGGTGGCCAACGCCGCCTCGCTGGCGATCTCCACCCTTGTATGGTTCGCCATCACGGCCTTCTTCTCCGTCTTGGCTGGCATTCTCGTCGCCCTCGTGATGAAGCCAGGCGTAGGCACGACTGTCGACGCCTCCACCGCCGCCGCTCCTTCCAACGTTGGCTCCTGGACCGCCTTCCTCCAGCAGCTCGTCCCCTCCAACTTCTTTGGACTCAAGGCCTCGCTAAGCGACGGCGACGTCTCCCTCAGCTTCGGCGCCCTCCAGCTCCTTGTCATTTCCTTGGCCCTGGGCATCGCCGCGGTCAAGGCTGGTAAGGCGGCCGATCCCTTCCTGCGCTTCACCGAGTCCTTCCTTAAGGTCATCCAGGTGGTCCTGTGGTGGATCATCCGCCTCGCCCCGATTGGCACCGCCGCCCTCATCGGTAAAGCCGTGGCCACCTATGGCTGGGATGCGCTCAGCTCCTTGGGCAAGTTCGTCCTCGCGATGTATGTCGGACTCGCCCTTGTCATTGCCGTGGTCTACCCTGCCGTCCTCGCGTTCAACCGAATTCCAGTCATTGGCTTCTACAAGCGCGTATGGCCAGTCTTCTCCCTCGGCTTCGTCACCCGTTCCTCGATGGGCGTGATGCCCGTGACCCAGCGATTCACCGAAAAGGCCATGGGTGTGCCTCGCGAATACGCCTCCTTCGCCATCCCGCTAGGCGCCACCACGAAGATGGACGGCTGTGCCTCCGTCTACCCGGCCATCGCCGCCATCTTCATTGCCCAGTTCTACGGAATTGACCTTTCCCCAACCCAGTACCTCCTCATCATCTTCGTGTCCGTCATTGGTTCCGCAGCTACTGCAGGCACGACAGGTGCCACCGTCATGTTGACGCTGACCCTCTCCACGCTGGGTCTCCCGCTGGCAGGCGTCGGCCTCTTACTTGCCATCGAACCCATCATTGACATGGGCCGCACCGCTGTCAACGTCACCGGTCAGGCTCTGTGCGCCACCATCGTCGCCAAGCGCGCCGGCATCCAAGATCAGGCAACCTGGGATGCTGCCGAAGGCGGCGTCAATGACATCATGAACGCTGACGAGAACGACCGGGAAAGCGTGAACGCTTAGAAAGTAAGTGACGTGGGGCACACATAGGTTCTGTACGGTGGAAGCTATGTCCACGTCAACCCAAGCACCACCAGACCCCGATTCCACACAACACCGCAGCGCTATCAAGGCGTCCTTCATAGGAACATTCATCGAATGGTTCGACTATGCGGCCTACATTTATATGTCGGCCATTATCTCCCGGGTCTTCTTCCCGGAGATGGAAGGGCGCCGCGCGCTCATCATGACATTCGCGCTCTTTGCGCTCTCCTTCCTCGTCCGCCCACTCGGCGGAATTGTGTGGGGACACTTTGGTGACAAACATGGACGAATTCAAACCCTGACGGTATCGATCACGATGATGTCGCTGGCGACAGCCGTGATCGGCTTCCTCCCCAGCTATGAAACCATCGGATTCGCCGCCACTCTGCTGCTTCTGCTTTCGCGTATGGTCCAAGGTTTCTCCGCGGCGGGCGAATATGCCGGTGCAGCCACGCACCTCGCAGAAATCGCCCCGACTCATAAGCGGGGAATCTACGCCGCAATCGTGCCTTCCGCCACAGCATCCGGCCTGCTGCTGGGTTCTCTCATCGCGGCACTACTCACCGGCGTGCTTGACGACGATGCTCTCATTTCTTGGGGTTGGCGCGTCCCCTTCCTCATCGCACTACCTCTGGGCCTTTATGGCCTGTGGATTCGCCGCAACGCCGACGAGTCTTCCCGCTTTGAGAATCAAGATGACACGGAAGAATCCCCTCTTCGCGAGGTCATCAAATATCCCAAGGCCCTGGCAATTGCCTTCTCGGGCACGGTTCTCAACGCCATTGGTTTCTACGTCATCCTGACCTATTTGCCCACCTACCTCTCCCAGGAGCTGGGCATGGCGGAGACACCTGCCTTCATTGCGTCGTCGGTCGCTTCCGCGTTCTATATCGGCTTCGCGCTTCTCACCGGCCTGCTATCGGACCGCCTGGGCCGCCGCACGACCATGCTGTGCGCTGCACTTTTCATGGGACTCTTCATCGTCCCTGCGTTCATGCTTCTCGACGGCGCCGGCATTTTCCTCGTTATCGTCATTCAAGTATGCCTCGGCGGCGTGCTTGCGCTTAACGACGGCGTCCTCCCCTCCTTCCTCTCCGAACAGTTCCCCACCCATGTTCGCCTTTCCGGCTTTGCTCTCACCTTCAACACAGCAAACGCTGTCTTCGGCGGCACAGCACCCATGATCGCCACCTGGCTGATGGACAAGACCGACAACCAACTGGCCCCGGCGTATTACCTTGTTGCCGCTGCAATTATCACGGGGGTAGGCGTTCTCTTCGCCTCCAAGCGGAATCGCCTAAAAGAGGTCTAGTCCATTCCCCTCACCGACACCTGGCAAATGACTACCGACAACGACCCCCACTTGAGCTCCAGAGCCAGCTTGAATCTCCTGACCGCTAGCGATCCGCATTCGTCGTTTCAAACGACGAGCTGAGCCAGCCCTATTCAGCACCAGGCAGGATCGTCGTTTGATTCTACGGTGTGGGTCCGTTGGTTCGTAGTCTTTCTCTTTTCCTTTCAGGTACCTTGGTCGGGTTTCGTCGTTTGAAACGACGAGTCTGGGTTCAGCCTCCGCGGAGTGTGTCTGAGTTCTTCGTCGTTTGGAACGACGGGGCCTTTTGTTT
>NZ_JASBOH010000024.1:0-2647 GCF_039907205.1 Corynebacterium sp. c25Ua_47
CGTTTAGCATTTCGGATACTGCTTGTGGGTTGTGCGCCTGGTTGTAGGCAACTACGCGTTCCCAGACCTGCTCAGGATTGAGCGGATGTGTAGGTGATGGTGCTTTGGGGAAGGTATCGAAAGCCTGGCGTGGGGTGATGTGCATTTTGCCGACAAGCAGTGATTGGTGCCGTCGTCGCTCGTTGTAAACCTGGCGATATTCAGCCAGATATGCGTTGACCTCAGCAAGGCTGACTGGGTGGCGTGCATCGAGGAACTGGGTCAACGTGCGGTGAGAGCGCTCGTCTTTTCCCTGGGTTGTCGGGGCGAAACCAGCAATAGCAAGAACACCTTCACTAGCGAGCCAAGTTTCAGTAGCAGAAAGAAAACCACGGTGGTAGGTGGCGAACGCATCCCCATTGTCGGAAAGGATTTCTTGAGGTTTGCCGTAGGCGGCAAACGCTGCGGCCAGTGCAGCGCGTGCATCAGTACCGTTTTCTGGCAGAGCAAACGCTGTGGTTCCAACATCGAATCTGCTGGCATCATCGATGATCTGGTAAATCGTGACATGGGTATGGACATGGTCAAAGAGGCGATAGACCAGTCCATCGATCTGCCAGAGTTCACCGACGAGATCGCGGGCGAAGCGCTTATAAGAGCTGCGTGGCCGTTTGCGGGCATTGGCATCAACAAATCCCAGCTCCTGCAGCCACGAGGCGATTGTAGAACGCGACGGGGTGTAATCTGCGCCTACAGTGTCGAACAAGAAATAGTAGATCGACCAAGGGCCATAATCTAAGCCTTGCTCCATTAACTGTTGCCTGGCGTGGGCGACTGCGATTTTGTCGGCTTCGTTAAATTTCTTAATCGGATTCTTCGGGGCAGTCGAATCCGGCACAATGCCTGCTCGGCCCTTCTTCGCTATCCGGTGTTTGATGTTGTGGTACGTCTGCCGCGAGATTCCCAATTCTTTGCAAAACTGTGTGACCGTCTTGCCGTCACGAACGGGATCGAAATCCGCGACCTTTCTACGCTTGTGCAATGGAATAGCCATCCGGCTATTCCACCGCCGCAAACGTCCAAAAAGCCACTAGACATCCCGTCCAAAAACCTCCTGGACTCCGCGTCCAAAAAGTCCCTAGACATCACATTCTTTGGCTAAACGCGGTTTTAGGCCGAATTTCGGCTCTCGACCACGAGCTCTAGGCCACGGGCTTCGTCCTCGTTTGAGAACCAGCCGGTGGCCTTGGTCGGGCTACGCCGCAAGCGGTGGCGCGTTGGGGAAAGCGTCGGTGCTAGTCTCATTGCGTCCGCGGGTGAAATTGGATAGCCGAAAGTTTAATTGCTGGGATTCTGTAAACTCTGTGTGATTAGATTCACACGCCCCGACAGCGCTTCAAAAAGACCTTCCGGGCGTTATAGGAGCCACCGATAACGCCCGGTCGGGGCCGTTTGGAACACTGCTGCTCCGTCAGAGCCCGAAGGCTCCGCCACTGACGAGGATCACGATACCGAGGCCGATGAGAACGATGGGAAAGAGGATGCCCTCCCAGCGTTCGAGCACTTCCGCGATCGGGGGGCGGGTTGCGACGAACTTTGCCAGGGCCACCAGGACCGCAACGAGCGCGAGGAAAATAACGCAGTAGGCGACTACTGCGAGAGGTTCCACGCTGAGGAATACAGGGGTGTAGACGCCGATGTTGTCGCCACCGTTGGCAAAGGTGACGCCTGCGACTGTCCCCACGCCAACCTTCTTGCCGGCAATCTTGGCCTCGTCGTCATCGTCCTCATCGTCTCCGCGCCAGGCCTCCCATGCGGCCCAGAGGCCGAGGCCCAGCGGGATTAGACCGAAGTACGGGATGGCTGTCGAGGGCAGGAATGCTCCGGCGCCCATGGTCACTAGAACCGCGGCACCGAGGATGCCCGCGAATCCGAGGTACTGGCCGGCCAGAATGCGGGCGGTAGTGCCGCGCTGGCCTGCCCCTCGCGCGAAGAAGAGGGAGAGCACGATGATGTCGTCGATGTTGGTAGCTGCGAACAGGCCTATCGCCTGCAAGACCGAGGTGAGGATCATGCGTCCTCCCCAGCTGCGTAGCACCCGGGAAGCGAGCAGGCGGGATCGATGCACGGGGCGTCTTCGTCTACTGCCAAGGTGGCATCGACCAATGTGGTCAGCGCCTGCGCCAGGTGCGGATCGGCGATCTCGTATCGTGTCCGACGCCCCTCGGGCTCGGAGACGACAATCCCACAATCGCGCAAGCATGTCAGGTGGTTGGACACGTTCGGGCGTGTCAGGTCCAGATCTCGGGATAGTTCCGCCGGGTAGGCGGGATGGTCGAGCAGGGTCAAGATGATCCGGGATCGAGTGGGGTCGGCCAGTGCACGACCCAGGCGGTTCATCACGTCGAGACGCGAAGCAATAGTCAGCATGCGCTGAACTATACAGCGATCGCTGAACTAGTCAAGTTCCGGGTAGCGGTGCAGCTGTGTGCGCTGCTGAAGAGACAGTGAAAGTAGCAGAGATGGCGCAGATTCCGGCAAAGTTGCGAAAACAGCTGAACCACGCTCGTTTCTGATGATCGGCCCATGTGCGATTTGTGCCGCGCCGAAGGCAACCGAATTGGCTCGAAGTGGTGCTGTTGCAAAGTTGGGGCAGTAGAAAGACCGA
>NZ_JASBOH010000025.1:0-1886 GCF_039907205.1 Corynebacterium sp. c25Ua_47
ATGCTCCTGGCGGAACAACTGGCACACTAGAGGTACGTCCGTCCCGGTCCTCTCGTACTAGGGACAGCCTTCTTCAAGTTTCAACGCGCGCGGCGGATAGAGACCGAACTGTCTCACGACGTTCTGAACCCAGCTCGCGTGCCGCTTTAATGGGCGAACAGCCCAACCCTTGGGACCTACTCCAGCCCCAGGATGCGACGAGCCGACATCGAGGTGCCAAACCATCCCGTCGATATGGACTCTTGGGGAAGATCAGCCTGTTATCCCCGGGGTACCTTTTATCCGTTGAGCGACACCACATCCACAAGTAGGTGCCGGATCACTAGTCCCGACTTTCGTCCCTGTTCGACTTGTCTGTCTCACAGTCAAGCTCCCTTGTGCACTTACACTCACCACCTGATTGCCAACCAGGCTGAGGGAACCTTTGGGCGCCTCCGTTACATTTTGGGAGGCAACCGCCCCAGTTAAACTACCCACCAGGCACTGTCCCCAACCCAGATCATGGGCCAAGGTTAGACATCCAATCCGATCAGAGTGGTATTTCAACAACGACTCCACAACCACTGGCGTGGCCGCTTCAAAGTCTCCCACCTATCCTACACAAACCGAACCGAACACCAATACCAAGCTATAGTGAAGGTCCCGGGGTCTTTTCGTCCTGCCGCGCGTAACGAGCATCTTTACTCGTAGTGCAATTTCACCGGGCCTGTGGTTGAGACAGCAGAGAAGTCGTTACGCCATTCGTGCAGGTCGGAACTTACCCGACAAGGAATTTCGCTACCTTAGGATGGTTATAGTTACCACCGCCGTTTACTGGGGCTTAAATTCTCAGCTTCGCCACCAAAGGTGACTAACCGGTCCTCTTAACCTTCCAGCACCGGGCAGGCGTCAGTCCATATACATCAACTTAACGTCTTCGCATGGACCTGTGTTTTTGATAAACAGTCGCTTCCCTCTATTCTCTGCGACCCCACAACCCACCACCAACGCAAAGGCTGGCTTAAGTCGTGTGGTCCCCCTTCTCCCGAAGTTACGGGGGCATTTTGCCGAGTTCCTTAACCACAGTTCACCCGAACGCCTTAGTATTTTCAACCTGACCACCTGTGTCGGTTTAGGGTACGGGCCATACATCCACATCGCTAGAGGCTTTTCTCGACAGTACTAGATCACCAACTTCACCCCAATTGGGCTACGCATCACGCCTCAGGCATACGGTGTGCGGATTTGCCTACACACCACCTCACACGCTTACACCAACAATCCACTAAGCGGCATGGCTACTACACTGTGTCACCCCATCACTTGAACCACACATCAGGCCCCACGACATCAACAACCAACATGTTCAAAGAACACATAAGTCGTATCCGCGGTGGTTAGTATCAGTGCTTTATCATGGGCGCGGATATACGGGTACCAGAATATCAACTGGTTGTCCATCGACTACGCCTGTCGGCCTCGCCT
Organism: Corynebacterium sp. c25Ua_47; assembly: GCF_039907205.1. Lineage (NCBI taxonomy): Bacteria > Bacillati > Actinomycetota > Actinomycetes > Mycobacteriales > Corynebacteriaceae > Corynebacterium > Corynebacterium sp. c25Ua_47. The sequence continues at coordinate 1,465 of NZ_JASBOH010000025.1, forward strand.
TAGGTCCCGACTCACCCTGGGAAGACGAACTTGACCCAGGAACCCTTAGTCATCCGGCGGGAAGGATTCTCACCTTCCAATTCGTTACTCATGCCTGCATTCTCACTCGCACACACTCCACGCCTCCTTACGGTAACGCTTCAACACATGCACGACGCTCCCCTACCCAATACAAAAAGTATTGCCGCGGCTTCGGCGGTGTGCTTGAGCCCCACTACATTGTCGGCGCAGGACCACTCGACCAGTGAGCTATTACGCACTCTTTCAAGGATGGCTGCTTCTAAGCCAACCTCCTGGCTGTCTTCGCGATCCCACATCCTTTTCCACTTAGCACACCCTTAGGGGCCTTAACCGGCGATCTGGGCTGTTTCCCTCTCGACTATGAAGCTTATCCCCCACAGTCTCACTGCCGCACAACACAA
>NZ_JASBOH010000026.1:0-1773 GCF_039907205.1 Corynebacterium sp. c25Ua_47
TTAGGAGTGAAACCATCAGCAATAGGAGGCGCATCAGTTACGACAAAAGAGTCGGCAGCAATCGACGTGTCATCACCGGTTACGAACTCAGCGGTGAACACATCACCCTTAACCGCGTCCTCAGGAACCGGGAACACGCACTTGTTTGCTTCTTCCTCTGAAGTGATACCCTCGCAGGTCTTATCCTCTAGGATCACTCCGTTCTTCTTCCAAACGATCTTGTTTGGAGTTACCGGGAAAGGACCCTTGACGTCCAAAACCGGGGTATCACCCTTACGGGCAGGATTCTTCGTCATGTCGTAGTTGGTAATGTCCAACGACACATTATGCTTGGGCACCAGCGCGAAATTCACGTTGTACCACATCGGGTTAGCAACGAGGTTCTCTGCGGCAACTGGTTTAGGATTCCGTGTACCGTATTCCTCTGGACTCTGGTAAAGGGGTAGACGCCAGGCAGAGTATGCAACCGTGGGGTTTCCATCAGGAGACTCTACATGCGCGTACAGGTATTGCTTCGTCTCATTCGTCAGCTTTCCGTCGGAAAACTTCACCGAATAGTAACCCTTTGCGTCGGTCTTGGTGGTTACCGTTTCAGCGATGTACTCTGGGTGCTCCTCTAGCAGCTGCTTCGCTGCGGCCTGCTGCTGCGGCACGGGAAGAGTTTCAACCTTAGCTGCATACTCCCCGATGCCCTCCGGTGTGAGAACACTCACAACGACGTTATAACCCGGAGCAGGAACATCGCTAGAACCCAACTCTGGCCCAATTGTTCGAAAATCAGCGGTTTCGAGCCATACTCGCCCTCCCACGTGATTCTTCATACCCAGGTTTACTGACTGATTCGGCAGAGTCTCCTCGTTGTCCTCTACCCACTCTGCCTTTGGCTTATGCAAGTAAGAGGTGCCCCCCTCAACGTCCCCCTGATTCTGCATAAAAACAGCTGTACGCTGCATATTGACACCGATAAGATTAAAGGCACCTTGCTGATCGGCACCCATTGAGTTCCTGAATGCGCCAGGGAAGAAACCACCAACTTGACGGAAAGGCACAACTGTAGCGCCATTGCGCTCGTCAGTGAAGGGATTGATCCAGAGCTTGTAATGCTGATCCGTGCTAGCTGTGTAGGTGTGCTCCTTACCGTGTACATCCGTCCAAGGCTCACGGAGATCGAAGGCATACGCACCAGGGCCAGCCTGAGAAGTCTTGTCGTTGCTGAGCTGGTTGGAAGTTTTCGCGGAATATACCGGAGAAACCGCACCATCCGTGTCAATCCACTGCATGTAAACAGTGGTGCCTTCCGGAACTGGAAGGTTGCCCGCATCAGTAGGCAAGAAGCCCGATCCATCGTCAATGTAGGCGCGGCCCGACAACGTAGACTTTGCATTTGACATGTCGGTGCCCGAACTGATGTACCCGTTGGCGATAGCATCTGCTTCGATCGCATTTGCCCCGAATCCGGTCGATCCGGTTTCCTGCGCAGCTGCGACGGCTGCAGTCTGTGGTGATGCAATCGGGTGAACAAACGGGGTCACAAGTGCGACAGAAAGCGCCGCAGCAGCAATCGTGGTACCACGACGGCGAGCAGCGCGATTAAAACTCTTCATATTCATGAAGAATCCTTTCATGAGAACAATTAAGGAACTGGTCAACAGCTGCCTGACCCTCAGGACTCTGCAGCTTCTTAAGGGTTTCTAAAGACAAACTGGACTCAAGCTGAGACCCGGGGGGGGGGGGGGGGGGGGGGGGGGGGGGGGGGGGGGGGGGGGGGGGGGG
>NZ_JASBOH010000027.1:0-1464 GCF_039907205.1 Corynebacterium sp. c25Ua_47
CAACTCAATACACCAAGCCCGTCACCTTTGAGCAACCACTCAACGGTGACGGGCTTCGTCGTCGTTTTCGCACACAGCCTAAAAGTACAGACCCGAAAACACAGACCCGCAGGTGGGAGTCGTCAAACGCCAACAGCCCAGGATCCGTGACCTGCGTGCTGTCAAGGGGTGAATGCGCCACTTCGACCGGGAGGTAGTTGTGACGCGTTGGACTCCGAAGGATGTTAAGGATGCTGCCGTTGAGCGAGTGGCTGCAGGCGAGGCAGTTAGCCTGGTCGCGCGTGATGTGGGTGTAGGCCCCGAATCGGTTTACGGTTGGTTGAGGGGAAGAGGTGTCGAACCTCCCGGCAGGCGTGCGAGTCGTTTGCGTGATCCGTTTGTCCATGAGGCTGTTGGGTTGGTGCGTGCAGGTATGTCGATCAATCAAGCAGCACAAACTGTTGGAATGGACGCAAAGAGTCTGTTTGATGTTGAAAGCACGCTGCCGCTGCCAACCTATGACACTGCCGTTGGTGTTGGAATGCCGGACGATGTTACCTACGACGAGACAACCCAAACTATTTATCTAGGCAAGGGCAGCTGGTCGAATGTGTCACCAGCCGTGTGGAACTACACAGTGGGTGGAAACTCCACAATCAAATCCTGGGTAGGTTATCGCCGTAAAAAACCTAAAGGCAGAAAGTCCTCACCACTCGATGACATCATCACCACAAGCTGGCCGACACAATGGTCAAGACAGTTTCACGAACTGCTAGTTACGCTTACCCATTTAATTCAGCTCGAAGCTGAACAGAAGGAACTCCTGGAGCAAATCATTGCTGGCGAACAACTAACTAAAGACGAATTAGCCTTTCATGGGGTGCAGTGGCCAGCAGAAAATAAAGATCGGAAACCACACTTTCCAGGCGATCTATTTTAAAATTCTGGCTATTAGACATTTGTTCGAAAGCCAGGAGATTATGTCGAAGCAGTGTGCAACAATAACGTCATGACTCGCCCAATTGATGAGCTGTTGCGCCAAGCTGGTGTGCCGTCGTTAGGGTCAAACAACGGCACACTCAGTGGTGGAGAGATGGCAATCGCACGTATTGTCAGTGCTCTGCGAGCAGATTGGGACAGGCTCGATGGTCAACAACAACGTGCGCTTATTACAGCGCTGGAAGCGTCCACACAGGCCACCGAAGAAGCCGAAGCATTCGTGCTGAATCAACTCAAGAAGCACTAAATCGCTCAAGCCCTGCCTGAGGGGCTAGAGGCAGGGCTTGAGTGTGACAGTGACCGTCCGGGGGGGTGTTCCTATATAGGTTGTCAACCTCGCGGGTGGAGAAATCGGGGGTGGGGTTGCCCGCAAATCGTGGACACGTAGTGGAGCTACCTAGGGGTTAGGCAGCTATTTCTTTTCTGCTGTTGATTGCGCCGGCGTGGTTCTCGAAGTCAACGGGGCTGACCATTCCGAGTGCAGAG
>NZ_JASBOH010000028.1:0-1427 GCF_039907205.1 Corynebacterium sp. c25Ua_47
GGGCCCGACCCCCGGAAAGTGGACACGTCGGGGGTTAGCTATGCTGCTTTGGTCAGTGTAGCTGATGTGAGTGCTTCGAAGGTATCGGGGGCTACAAGATTGCACCAGGAGTGTCGCCGGCGTGTGTTGTAGCGCATGCACCACCGGAAGACTTCCTGGCGGCAGGCGATCGGATTGTCAAAGACTTTCCTATCACGCAGGACTTCACGCTTTAAGGTGGCGTTAAAAGATTCTGCCAGGGCGTTATCCGCACTCGTTCCTACCGCTCCCATGGACTGGCGCACACCCAACGACGAGCAATAGCTTCTAAAGGTTTGTGAGGTGTAAACACTGCCGTGATCGGAATGGAATACAGCCCCGTCAAGACTGCCACGCACACCGTGGGCGTGGGCTAGAGCATCGACGACCAGTGAGACGCGCATGTGGTCTGCGAGCGCATAACCTGCAAGTTTCCGCGAGTAAGTGTCAATAACTGTGGCCAAATACATGTTCTTGCCGCCCTTACAGGGCAGGTAGGTAATGTCGCCGACATAAACGCGGTTTGGCTCGTTGGCTGTGAATTTGCGGCCTACTAAGTCCGGCATGACGCGGTGGCCAGGCTTGCGCCTGGTAGTGACGCATCGGCGGCGCTTGGTAAAGCCTTTAAGTCCCATGGATTTCATGATGCGCGCAACCTTCTTGTGGTTTATCGGGCCAAAGCGCGTATCGGCTTTAAGGCTTGCAGCGATGCGTTTTGCCCCGTAAAGCGGCTCTTCCGTGCTCATCATCGAAGATGGTCTTGATTTGTGCGCCAATAAGAGCATCGGAACACGTCTTTAACCTGCGTTTTTCGCGGGTATTGACCCATTTATAAAACGAGGAGCGATTGAGCTTTAACACGTGGCACATCCGCTTGACCGAGTATTCGGTTCGGTGGTCATAGACAAACTGGAAGCGGATCACCAGCGTGTCTCTTCGGCAAAATATTTCGCGGCCTTGCGCAGGATGTCGCGTTCTTCGCGCAGTTTTGCGTTTTCTTTTTCTAGCTGGCGGATCCGTTCGGAATCATTCGCCGCTTGGGCTTTATCATGCACAGCTTTAATGCGCGCACGCTTTCCGGTGCCGTACTTCTTGACCCAAGAATGAAGCGAGGCACGGTTGATTCCGAGCTCTGTTGATGCTGCGTTCAGCGAGAGGTCCTCATTGTTTTCATAGAGGGCCACAGCATCGCGTTTGAACTGTTCGGAGTACCTGGACATGGTGGTAGATTACCTTTCTTTCCAACCCAACCGGGCTGGAGATCAGGTGTCCACCAAAAAGGGGTCAGGTCCACCCGCTTCAGCACGTCGGCGGATCTGCCCGGTCGCATGTCTAACAAACGAGCAGGCCCACGCCCGTCCACCAGCGGGGTGAGGTCAACAAGTATGGTCACCAGGTTTGATGCCTGA
>NZ_JASBOH010000029.1:0-1409 GCF_039907205.1 Corynebacterium sp. c25Ua_47
TACCAGCGGATTGTGGTGTCGCCAACATCAACTATGAAAGAACCCCCCCCCTTGCAGTACCGGATACGCGGAACACCGGTACCAACTACGCGGACTCGCGGTACCAACTACCCCAAATCGACAGGTGGATCATCCCCACACCCACCATCGACTCATTCCGCATCCATGACCAAATCTTCCTCGACGCGACCTATCTAAAGTCCGGATGCCTCCTGATCGCAGCCAGTAAAACCCACGTCATCAACTGGACCTGGGCCAGACACGAAACCACCGCCGCCTACACCGAACTCCTACGCCCCATTGCCGCACCACTAATCGCAGTCACAGACGGCGGACAAGGTGCCCAATCAGCCATCCACCACTGCTGGCCAACAACACGCATCCAACGCTGCCTCGTCCACGCCCAACGAACAGTCCGCCGCCACACCACCAGCAACCCCCGCACCGATGCCGGCAAAACCCTCTACCGCCTAGCCCTGAAACTCACTCGCATCACCGACCTTGACCAAGCATCCACATGGGTCGCCCACCTGCACGAATTCGACCACACCTACCGGGAATGGATGAACGAGAAAACCACCATCAAAGACCCTGCTACCGGCGCCTACACCAAGGTCGGGCCCGACCCCCGACGTGTCCACTTTCCGGGGGTCGGGCCCGAAACCGGAAGAGCCGCTTAATGGCCACCAGTGTGTGTTAACCTTGACGAGCTCACTGAAAAGATTGTGGGCTTCGTCGACGCAATCAAACACGTCCGTGCCGTTTCGCAGCCAGCAGTCAAGCCGCCGGGATCTCTTTGAAGAACACGAACAGCATCTGCTTACGGATCTGCCGACAACCCCGTGGCAACACACCGAATGGAAACGGGCAAAAGTGGCCCCGGATTTCCACATCACGGTTGCAACAGTGAGCTACTCCGTTCCGCGCCAGCTTGTTGGCCGCACTGTCGATGTGCGTATCACCGGCCAGCTGTTGACCCTCTTTGACGGCCCTTCCGGTTTTAGAGTGCGTTGATTTTGTCCTGTAGTTGTCCGGAGTGGATTAGGGATCGCAAGATGTAGTGGTTGAGGTTTTTGAATCCTAGGGCGATGCCGCGTAGGTGTTCGAGTCTGCCGTTGATTGCTTCGACGGGGCCGTTGGATGCGCCGATATCAAAGTAGGCGAGCACATCTTTGCGTCGACGCCACAGGGTGCGCCCCAGTTGGGCGAGCTCTTCTAAACCTTTCGGTAATCCTTTACGCAGCGTATGGATGATGCGTTCCATGAGCTTTTTGCCTTCCGTTTTCTTCGGATGCGCGTACGCTGCGATCATGTCTTGGTAGAGCAGCCACGTTACTTCTAGGCACACGTAGTCGTCATCGGTGGCCCACAACATTTCTAAGCGTTGCTTTTGCCGCTCGGTGAGATAA
>NZ_JASBOH010000003.1:0-208569 GCF_039907205.1 Corynebacterium sp. c25Ua_47
TCCGTCGGGGCGTTGAAGAACCACACGATCGCCTTGCGTCAGTTTGACCTGCTTGGTAACTGGCGGGTTTGGCGTGGACGGTTGGTTCTTTGGTCGCTCAGCAGGGCGGCCTGGCCATTCGAGGTCGCAATCGGACCCGTGGCGGGTGATTTTTTCGCGGTGGCTCTTGGTGAGTTGACCGTTGATAGTCTCAGACACCGAGTACTCATAGGTGCAGGTGCGCACGCCATTCACGTTGCGTTCTTGGTAGTTTGAGCGTTCCTGGTTATTCCAGGTCCCGTTATCACCGGAAGGTGGGTTTGGCCGCCTTGGGTTGTCCGGGAAGGAAGGGAAATCTGGGAACTGAAAGTTGCCGTCATTCGGGTTAGCAGGTGTGGTAATCCGCCCGCTGGAAGAACTGCTGGAGAAAGAAGACTGCGCCAGGGCAGTAGGTGAGACGGCGGCGGTGAGTGTTACGGCGGCGAGAACTGCACAAGCTTTATGTGCAGCGCCTCGTAAAGAGTGCAGAGAGAACACGAAGAATCCTTTCGAGAGAGCAGAGATAAGAAAGGATTCTAAACCGAAATCTGGAGACGTGCTGGGTATTCGCTGTGGGGGTAATGGTCAGTCATGTTGGGCAAAACTCCCAAACCTTTGTGATGATGAATGCTTAAGATCATGAGCAAAACACCAGTTGAAAAGCAATGGCTAACGTACTGTCTTGGGTATGAACAAGATTCACTCAGGCGCTATCGCCGCCACGCTTGCATTTACTTTGTGTGGTTCTCCTCTGGCCGCCGCGCAATCACCGCTGGCCAATCTCTCATCCATGTCTTCTGAGTCTTCACTGCTTTCGAGCCTAACTGGTCAATCGAAGACTGACCCTTTCCGCGTAGCCAACTCTTACCGCGCAACCAAAGAGATTGCGCAGCGGTATGAAATGGATGTTCGCCAAAGAATTGAATCTGCGGGCGGTACTCGTTCACAGGAAGAAAGCAATGAAGCGGAAAGGCTAGCCTATTTCGTTAGTGACTCTCGCGTTTTCTCAGATACCGCGTTTCCCCAGGGGCTGAAAGAAATGCGGGCAGCGACTTATCTGGAAAGGCGTCACGCGGGACTCTTAACCGTGGACGTACTGTTTGTTCCTACCTCCGGCAAGACGCATTCTGAATTGCAGGGGCCTTTGGAGAAGCAAGCAGACAAGTACGAAAAAGGCTACAGGAGTGGAACGAAGTATGGTCTTGCGTATGTAGTAACTGATGAAGGATTTTTCTTCGTGTCCCGGGTCTTTGTGCCGCTTTAGAGGCTTTAGGCCTTAAGCCCCGCTTTAGGGTTGCTTTAGAGACTCCGGGGCCGAGCTTAAAAACGAAAAGAACCCGCAGTTTCCTGCGGGTTTAATGGTCGGGATAACAGGATTTGAACCTGCGACCTCTTCGTCCCGAACGAAGCGCGCTACCAAGCTGCGCCATATCCCGGTGTCTCGCTCTAAGCGGTACCGGAATACTGTAACGCACCCCAGCCTGAAAGGACAAAACGGCAGCGTGGAGGGGGTATTCCTAGGCGGCCTTCTCTGTGATACGCAGCAGCGTGGCGGACGGGCGGCAGAAGAGGCGGAAAGGAACGAACTTGGAGGTGCCCAGCCCGTTGGAGACATGCATGTACATTTCTCCGAATCGGTGCAGGCCCTCCGCGCGAACGCGGTCGATGCCGCAATTGGTCACGATGGAGCGCGAGCCCGCCACCTTGAAAGGCAGGCAGAGCTGGCCGCCGTGCGTATGTCCGGACAGGGACAGCTGGTAGCCGTCGGCGGCGAACTTCTCCAGGACGCGAGGTTCCGGGGAATGCAGTAGTGCTAAGGAGAGGTCGGCATCCTCGTTGGGGGCGCCGGCGATTTCGGAGTAGTCATCCAAATCGTGGTGTGGGTCGTCCACGCCGGCGGCAGCGAGGCGGACATCGCCTACCTTGAACTCCACGCGGGCCTGGTTGGCGTCGTGCCAGCCGTGTTCCAGGAAGGCCGCGCGCATGCCCTTCCAGGGCAGGTTCACGTAGGAAGGTTCGTTCTTCTTCCCAATCAGGTAGTTGAAGGGGTTCGGGATGCGCGGCGCCCAGTAGTCGTTGGTGCCGAAGCAGAACATCCCCGGGCGGCTCAGCAGCGGGCCAAGGGCGCGGAGGACCTCGGGTACGGCGCGCTCGTCGGAGAGGTTGTCACCGGTATTGATCACCAAGTGCGGGTCAAGGGCATCGAGGCCTGAGACCCACTCGATTTTGGCGCGCTGGCCCGGGATCATGTGGAGGTCGGACACGTGCAGGATACGGAACTCGGACTCCTCGCGCAGCGTACCGGGCTCCAGCAGCGGCAGGGTGTACTCCTTGAGCTCAAACTTGGTGAGTTCTGAGTGCGCCCACGCGGCAACGCCTAGGCCGGCGGCGGCGAGTCCGCCAAGAACAGGGAAAATCTTCACCTTCACCACACTACCTGGCCGGCAGGCGTAGATTGAAGGGCATGAGTGAGTTGAAAGAAACTATCCGTGCTGACCTCAAGACCTCGATGAAGGCCAAGGACAAGGCCCGTACGAGCGCCATCCGTTCTCTGCTGTCTGCCATCCAAGCGGAGGAAACTACTGGTTCCCGCCACGAGATCACCGATGAGGACATCCTCAAGGTCATCGCCCGTGAGATCAAGAAGCGCCGCGAGTCCGCAGAGGTCTACGCGGAAAACGGCCGCCCCGAGTTGGCGGAGGCAGAGCTTGTCGACGTCCCCTTCTTCGAGGCCTACCAGCCGGAGCAGCTTGACGACGACGCCCTGAACTCCCTCGTCGCTGAATCCATCGCCGAGGTTGAGAAGGACTCCGGCGAGCCGGTGACCATCAAGCAGATGGGCAACGTGATGAAGATCGCCACCGCCAAGGCCGCTGGTCGCGCTGACGGAAAGCGCCTGTCCACCGCGGTCAAGGCTGCCCTCAACTAGCGTGTTAGCGCAGGAGCGCTAGCGCCCACGCTGTAGCCCGTTTTACGCTTTAGCTCCTTGTCACGCTCTAGCTCGTTTACGCTCTAGCTCCTTGTCACGCTGTAGCCCGTTTTTACGCTTTAGCGCTCTGCGCTAAAGCCCGAAGAAATCCCGCACGTCGTTCGTCAAGCGGTCGACATCCTCTTGGGAGAACAGCGGGTCGGACTGAGTAGCCGGCTGGCCATTGTCCGTGCCACCGCCGTTGCCGCTCGGCGCCGACGGGGTGTAGTAGCTGGAGCCAGAGGTGCCGGAGCTTGCGGAGTCGCCAGCGGAGCCGTCGGAAAGCTGCAGCGTTACCTCCGCACCCTTCTTAGTGCCGGATGCGCCGGTGATGACACGAACCACCTTGCCGTAGCCCACGCCGGGCGCGGGAACCTCGGTGGTTTTGACCACGTAGCCAGCCTTCTCCAGAGCGGAGCGGGCTTGGCTTTCGGACTTGCCCTTCAGCCCGTCGATAAGCGGCGATACCGTGCCCGAATCATAAGCGCGGTCGTAGTCCGGCACCGTTCCCTTCAGTGCATCGGGAACGCGCGCGGCCATGGTGTAGAACGTTGATGCGGGCTCCTTGCCACCGAAGAGGTTGCCGTTGGCGCACTGGCGCACGGGCCCGGTGCACAGCGGGCTCGTGGTGGTGCCGTCATTGTAGATATACGGCGCGGCAGCAACCTCAGAGTTGAAGCCGAGGAATGCCGAGGACTGGTTGGACTCCGTGGTACCGGTCTTGGCGGCGGCCTTACCGCTGAAGCCCGCAGCACGCGCAGAATCGGCCGCCGTGCCCTTTTCAGTATCGGCGGTCATGTTGTTTTCCAGCGCCTTCGCAACTTCCTTGCCCACTGCGCGCTCGCACGGGGTGTGCTTGAGGTACACCTCGTTACCGTGGGAGTCCGTGACCTCCTCGATGGGGTTCGGCTCGCACCACATGCCTTCCGACGCCACCGTCGCGCCCACATTGGAAAGCTCGAGCGCGTTCACCGCCGTCGGGCCGAGCGTGAAGGAGCCCAGGTTGGAGTCCTTAATGTGGTCGGCGATGGAGGATTCGCCGTCGTAGCTGCCGGGCTCCTCGTAGGAGCGCAGGCCGAGCTTCACGGCGATGTCGACGATGCGCTCGACGCCAAGCTGCTCAGTGAGCTGGATGAAGGGGGTGTTGGGGGAGTAGGCGAGAGTGTCCTGCATAGTCATCGTGGAGGCGTAGCTGCCGGCGTTCTCCACGCAGTACTTGTTGGGTGGGCAGTTCTCAGCGCCGCCGAAGCCTAGGCCTTCGGCCTCGTAGCGCTTGGGCACTGCCAGTTTGTCTTTGATGCCATAGCCCGATTCCAAGGCGGCCGCGGCGGTAAAGAGCTTGAACACCGAGCCGGCGCCGTTGCCCACCAGCGAATTGGGCTGGGGCAGGAGGGTTTCGTTGTTGGCCAGGTCGAGCCCGTAGGTGCGCGAGGACACCATGGCGAGGACCTTGCGGGAATCAGTGCCCGGCTTGATCACGTTCATGACTTCCGCCACGCCCTCGGTATCCGGGGCGGTGTGGCTGCGTACTGCGTTGAGAGCTTGGTCCTGGACGTCGGGGTCAAGGGTGGTTTTCACGGTCAGGCCACCGCGCGCTAGATGCTCGCGGTCTATGCCCTTATCGGCGAGGTAGTCCATCACGTAGTCGCAGAAGAAACCGCGATCTCCCGCGCCGATGCAGCCATTGGGCAGCGTGGCGGGGCTATCCAACACCTCAAGGGGTTCTTGGGCATAGGCATCGGCGTCCTCCTGGGATAGAGAGCCGGTGTCGACCATAGCTTGGAGCACCACATTGCGGCGCTCGAGCACGCCTTCCTCGTTGGTATAGGGGTTGAGGTATTCCGAGGACTGCACCATGCCGGCGAGCATCGCTGCCTGCGGCACGGTGAGGTGCGCGGAATCGGAGCCGAAATAGGTGCGGGCGGCGGCCTCGATACCGTAGGAGTGGTTACCAAAGGGCACGAGGTTGAGGTAGTTGGTGAGGATCTCGTCCTTGGAAAGCTTGGCGTCGATATCCGTCGCCATGCGCATCTCGCGCAGCTTGCGGGCTATGGATTGCTCGGTTGCGGCTTGGCGTTCTTCATCCGTGGTGGCGTTGACGAGGAGGAGATAGTTCTTCACGTACTGCTGATCCAGCGTGGACGCGCCCTGGGAGACGCCGCCCGCTGCCAGGTTGGTCCACAAAGCGCGGACGTTGCCCTGCAGATCGACACCTTCGTGCTCATAGAAGCGGCGGTCCTCGATGGCCACAACTGCCTGCTTCATAGCGTCGGAGATCTCATCCGGCTGTACGGGATGGCGACGCTGTTCGTAGATGTAGGCAAGGGGGTTGCCCTTGGCATCCAAGATGGTGCTCACGCCGGGGGTATCCCCGCTGGTGAGATCCTGGATGTCCGATTGCATCGTTTCGTTCGTCCTAGCAACGGCAACGCCACTGACGCCGGCGACGGGGGCGATGGCTAGCGCGATGAGGATGCCGACCAGTGCTGTGGACAGGACGAGCTTTCCCAGGGATTTGATGACAGTCACCCTCCACACACTAGTGCTTTAGGGCGACAACCGGGAGACCCCCCTAAAGTGTGACCTGTTAGACAGGTATACCGGTCTGTGAATAGACTTACCAATGGTACATAATATTCCGTCGGGTTGAGGGTTATTCACGATCTTCCACTACGACGGGGGGAACTTGGAAGGAGTTACCTAGCCATGGCAGTCAGTGTCAAAGGTGCAGGACGGTCCGCAATGGTAAAGAATGCCTCGTTAACCTCCGAGCGTGGTGAGTGGGTTACCCAAGCCAAGTGCCGCAACGGTGACCCCGATGCGCTTTTCGTGCGAGGGGCAGAGCAGCGTAAGGCCGCGGTGATTTGCCGCCACTGCCCGGTGCTGAACGAGTGTCGCGCGGATGCCCTTGATAACCGCGTGGAGTTTGGTGTGTGGGGCGGCCTCACGGAGCGCCAGCGCCGCGCCCTTCTGCGTAAAAATCCGCACATCACCAGCTGGGCGCATTACCTTGCTGAGGGTGGCGAACTCATCGGTATTTAGTAGCATTGGGCCCATGACTAAATGGGAATATGCAACCGCGCCGGTTCTTACACACGCGACGAAACAAATCCTCGATTCCTGGGGTGAGGACGGCTGGGAGCTCGTCACTATCACCCCGGGCATGAACCCGGAGAATGTCGTCGCCTATTTCAAGCGCCCTCTGGAGGAGTCCTAATGGGCGCCCTCGCACGCTTGGAAGAACTCGGTGTCGAGCTGCCTTCCGTCGCTGTTCCTCTCGCGTCCTATATCCCGGCCATCCAGGTAGGAAACCAGGTATGGACCTCCGGTCAGCTGCCCGTCGTGGGCGGCGAATTGCCTGCCACCGGCAAGGTTGGCGCAGAAGTGGACCTCGAGAAGGCGCAGGAGCTGGCGCGCACGGCCGCGCTAAACGCGTTGGCTGCCATCGATGGCCTCGTGGGCCTCGACCGTGTCACCCGCGTGGTGAAGGTGGTCGGCTTCGTCGCCTCGGCTCCATCCTTTACGGATCAGGCCGCGGTTATCAACGGTGCCTCGAACTTCCTCGGGGAGGTCTTTGGTGATGCCGGTGTTCACGCGCGTTCTGCAGTGGGGGTAGCGGTCCTTCCGAAGGATTCCCCCGTTGAGATCGAAGTTATCGTAGAAATCGCTGAGTAATCGGATAGGGTTAGAACCATGGAGCATCCTGCATATAGCCAATTGCGTCCCGTGAGCCAGTCCGTCGGTGTTGTGCTGTGCGATAATCCCAGCTACACCGCCTTGGAAGGCACCAACACGTGGATCATTCGCGCCGGAGAAGATTCTCGCGCCATTGTGGTCGATCCAGGCCCAGAGGATGAGGGTCATCTCAACGTTGTGACCGCGAAAGCGGGCGAGGTAGCACTGATCCTTCTCACTCACCGCCACGATGATCACGCCTCGGGCGCTCAGCGTCTGCGCCAGCTCACCGGCGCTCCGATTCGCGCGTTCGATCCGAACTACTGCAACGGCGCGGAGGCGCTTGTCGACGGCGAAGTGATCACCGTCGACGGCATCACCCCGCAACTCGAGGTGGTCCATACCCCTGGCCACACTGCGGATTCCACCTGCTTCTTCGTATGGTCCGAAGAGGCTAAGCACTCCACCCTGGAGGGAATTCTGACCGGTGATACCATCGCTGGCCGTCACACCGTGCTCCTGTCTGAGACCGATGGTGACTTGGGTGCCTACCTGAAGACGCTGGACCTTCTCGAAGAGCGCGGCAAGGATGTAGCACTCTTCCCGGGGCATGGCCCGGACTTGGAGGACACCTCCGCGGTTGCCCGCAAGTACATTGACCGCCGCCACCACCGCTTGGATCAGATTAAAGAGGTCCGCGGGCGCCTTGGTGAGGATGTTGACGTTAAGACCCTCGTCGATGAGATGTACGACGACGTAGACCCGGTCCTTCGCCACGCCGCCGAGCAATCCACGCGCACTGCGCTGAAGTACCTCGCGGCTCAGAACTAAAACACCGCATAGGAAAATCCCCCGAGAAATTCTCGGGGGATTTTGCATTGGGCCACAGCCGCCCGGAGGCGGCATATGCTGGCTCGGCCTTTAAGACCTAGCGCGCGCGGCGAGCCAAGTGCTCGGTATCGACGATGAGCACCGACTTGCCTTCCAAGCGAATCCAGCCGCGGTGGGCGAAGGTGGCCAGCGCCTTGTTGACGGTCTCGCGGGACGCGCCGACGAGCTGGGCGATCTCTTCCTGAGTGAGGTCGTGGTTCACGCGCAGTGCACCGCCCTCTTGCGAGCCGAAGCGGTTAGCCAGCTGCAGCAGGGTCTTGGCCACGCGGCCCGGAACATCGGTAAAGATGAGGTCCGCCAGGTTGGCGTTGGTGCGACGCAGACGGCGGGCCAGCACGCGCAGCAGCTGCTGCGCAATCGCCGGATGATCAGCCACCCACTGCTTGAGCATTTCGGAGTTCATCGTGGCGGCGGTGACCTCGGTGACGCACACAGCAGACGAGGTGCGCGGGCCCGGATCGAAGATAGAAAGCTCACCGAACATATCGGACGGGCCCATCACGGTCAGCAGGTTCTCACGGCCATCCGGGGCGTGGCGAGCAAGCTTAATCTTTCCCGAGGTGATGATGTAGAGGCGGTCGCCCGGCTCTCCTTCCTCGAAAATGGTGGTGCCGCGCGGGAAACGGACGGTTTCCATTTGCTCGATGAGGTTTTGTACTGCTACCGGATCGACGCCCTGGAAAATGCCAGCGCGGGAGAGGATGTCCTGTACGCCTTCCACTGTTACTCCTTAAAGCCTGCGCAGCGAGGAAAACACTTGGACGCAAGCTGGTTTGGTCTATTTTGACGCACCTAGTCTCCAGTGCGCCACGAGGCACTGCATAACATCATACAGTGCAATTAGTCACTATTTCCACCAACGGGAAAAATAGTCACATGCCTTTACTAATCTGTTTAATTCTCGAAGGCCGTTGCCTCTAGCTTTTCCATGAGAATGGCAAACAGAGCGAGGCACAGCGGGACGAGGACAACGAGCGAAATCATGCTTTCCATTCTAACTTCCGTCACTAGAGTTATTTCTATGTCCCCTGACCTTTTTGCACAGCATGACGATGATACCGAGGAAGCGCGTGTTGCCCATATTCGTACCGCCCTCGCGGACGAATATCCCGATGCCGACTGTGAACTAGACTTCACCAACCCCCTTGAGCTACTCGTAGCGACAGTGCTTTCAGCACAGTGCACGGATGCCCGCGTCAACCAGGTCACCCCGGAGCTGTTCGCCGCCTACCCCACCGCACCGGATTATGCCGCCGCGGACCGCGCCGACCTTGAGCGCATTCTCCGCCCACTCGGCTTTCAGCGCATGAAGGCCGGCCACCTGTTGGGCATCGGTGAAAAGCTCGTCGCGGACTTCGACGGGCAGGTACCACGCGGCATCGACGAGCTCACCTCGCTGCCCGGCGTCGGCCGCAAGACCGCGTTGGTGGTGCGGGGAAATGCCTTTGGGCTGCCGGGAATCACCGTGGATACCCACGTCACGCGACTGAGTCAGCGGCTCGGTCTGACCGAGGCGAAGACGCCGCGGGCGATTGAGAGGGACGTCGCCAAGCGCGTGCCCGAAGAGGAACAAACCGTATTCTCTCACCGCCTCATCCTCCATGGGCGGCGCGTGTGCACCGCCCGGAAGCCGAAGTGCACGGCCTGCGTGCTCGCCCCATGGTGCCCGTCGCGGGGTTAAGGTGGAGCAATGAGCCAATATTCTCGGTGGCCCGGATACGTGAAGGTCAGCATCGCAGCCATTGTTGCGCTGGCGGCACTCGCGTTCGTCGGCGTGGTGAATCTCCTTGAGGATGATGAGCCGGAGGTCCCCGTCCCCGAGGCGCAGGAGCAAGAAGTAGCCAAGCGTCCCAAGTGCCCCGAGGGGCCCATTGCTGGGGTGGACCTTCCCTGCTTAGGAGCGGCCGGTACCGCGGCGGCCAAGAACGTTCAGATCGTCACGTTGTGGGCATGGTGGTGCGAGCCGTGCCGCACGGAGCTGCCCTTCTTCGAAGACCTTGCACGCTCGCACTCGACGTGGAATGTCGTCGGCGTGCATGCGGATGCGAACGCCGCCAACGGTGCTGCGCTTTTGAGTGACCTGCAGGTCGACATCCCCAGCTACCAGGACGAGGATGGGACCTTCGCTGGCGAGCTCGGGCTGCCGGGCGTCATCCCCATCACCCTCGTGGTGCGCGATGGCAAGGTGGAAGAGAAGTTCATCAAACCGTTTAGCTCCGCCGAAGAATTGGAGGCGGCCGTCGAGGAGGTTCTTCAGTGAGCCGCCTGTTTCCTGCTCACGCCCCGGAGTGGCTGCGCCCGGCGCTCGGGGTTGATACAGACAAGGTCCAAGAACGCCTCATTCGGCATGTCCCGGCCGCCAAGCGCCGGCGTGAATCGGCAGTGTTGGTGCTCTTGAAGGGCGAAAGCTTCGCAGACGGTGAGGTGTTGCTTACGCACCGCTCGCCCTCGATGCGCTCGCACTCCGGGCAGATTGCTTTCCCCGGTGGGCGCAAGGACGAGGAGGACGCCTCGCTTGTCGACGCCGCCCTGCGCGAAGCCGAAGAAGAAACCGGCCTCGACCGCTCCGCCGTCACACCCCTTGAACAGTGGGGCAAGCTGGATATCCCAGCTACCGGCAATACCGTGAGCCCGGTCCTGGCGTATTGGCATAAACCGGGTGACGTGTGGCCGGCGAGCCCCGCGGAAACCGATGATGTCTTCACCGTCCCTTTGCGGGAGCTGGCGGATCCCACGAATCGCATGATGGTGGGATTTGGCCGCTGGAAGGGGCCGGCGTTTCGGACGCGGGGCTACCTGGTGTGGGGCTTTACCGCGGGAGTGCTGTCTGGGCTGATGGATCATGCGGGCTGGAGCGTGGAATGGGATAAGAAAATGGTTCACGATCTGCGTGAATCACTCAACCGCTCCTTGAATAATGAGAAGATAGGTTAGTTTCTGCCCCTTTTAGCCCTTAAGAAAGCATTCCCTCTGTGTCTCTTGCTGTTGACATCCTGATCGTGGTTGCCGTGCTCCTCGCTGTTCGCGTGGGTTGGCGGCAGGGCGCCTTGGCAGCGGTCCTCGCCGCCGTGGGAATCATTGCGGGGCTGGTGCTGGGAACCGTGGTTGCCCCGCTGGCGATGGGCTTGGCGGACCAAGCCGCCGTGCGCTTCTTGTTGGCTGTCGGCGTGCTCATTCTGCTGGTGGGCTTAGGGCAGCTGGTGGGGACGTCGCTTGGCATGGCGTTGCGGGACCGCATGCGCACCCGCTCGGGGCAGCGCGTGGACTCCTCAATTGGTGCGGTATTCCAGGCGGTGGCGGCCATCGTGGTGATTTGGTTGGTTTCCCTGCCCTTGGCATCCAACCTGGGTGGCCGGCCGGGGCAGGCGCTGCGTGAGTCGCACGTGCTCAGCGCGCTCAATGCAGCGGCACCCTCGCGCCTAGCGGCGCTGCCGAACGGTATCGCAGCACTACTCAACGAGTCTGGGCTGCCGCCGCTGGTGTCTCCGTGGGAGCGTTCCGGTGCCGATGTGGAGGTGGATGCTCCCGCAGTGAACATCGAGGACCCTGAGCTCGCGGAACGCGTGCGGCCTTCCGTAATCCACGTGCTGGGTGATGCGGAGGCGTGCTCGCGCCGGCTGATGGGCTCGGGCTTTGTTACGGAACCGGACTACGTCATCACGAACGCCCACGTCGTGGCCGGCACGGATAAGGTTCACCTCGATACTGTGCTCGGGCTCAAGGAGGCGCACGTGGTGTACTACAACTCGGATGTGGACATTGCGGTGCTGCATAGCCCCGGGTTGGGCTTGGAGCCTTTGCCGTGGGCGGAGCAAGCGGCTGTGACGGGGGATGATGCCATCGTCTTGGGCTTCCCGCAGTCGGGGCCCTTTACTGCAGAACCGGCGCGAGTGCGGGATCGCCTCACCATCGCGGGGCCGGATATCTATTCCACGGGCCGTGTGGAGCGCGATGCCTACACGGTGCGCGGCAGCATCCGGCAGGGCAATTCCGGCGGCCCGATGATCAACCCGGAGGGCCAGGTGCTCGGCGTTGTGTTTGGTGCTTCCGTGGAGGATTCCGATACGGGCTATGCACTCACCGCGGACGAGGTGCGCGGCCACGTGGGTGACGTTACGCAGCTTGTCGACGCCACCCCAACCGGCTCCTGCGTCGGCTAACACCAGGTATTTTCTTCTCTCCGGTTGCGGGGTTGCGGGTGCTGGTTTAATCTTCGTGCCCATGGGGGATATCGAAACCTACCTCCGCCTCCGCAACTCGGGGATTGCGCTGGTGGAGCATATACCTGGCACACCCGACGAGCTCCGCGCGCTCGGCGCCGACCCAGCCGACGCCACCGAACTCGCAGGCCTGCACCAGGTGTACTTCGGCCCCACCCGCTTTAGCGGAAAACAACGCAAAGCCCGCCACGCAGCGCTTCAACAACGCCACAGCCTGAGCACCCTCACACTGATTGAAACCTATGTTTCAAAAGTAAAGAAAACCCTCGACGCCTGGAACCTGAGAGTCAGACTTACCGCCACACCCGCACACCGCATCCGAGCCGTTGCCACAGCACGGCTTAAAGAACTCACACGTAAAAGAACCGCCAAACCAGGCGTGCGCATCACCTACCGAGAGCAAGGCCCCAACACGCTCTCGATTACCGATGATGCCACCACGATTGCCAACATGCGCGCAGTACTCGAATCCACCAACAACACCGACCTGCTTCAAGCCGCCAACGACGTCTTCTTCAAAGAGGGCACTGGTTCCAAACCGGCGGTGCGCACCCAAGTCATCGTCACCCTGAATGAGTTGGACCAGATCATTAACGGTGACGGGGACGAGATCGAGCTCAACCTCACCAACGGTGGGCGCATGACCGGGGCAGAATTCCTCACCCACAAGTTCGCCGAAATAGGCTACGCCACCATCGTGCACCCTATTGAAGGACCCATTAACACCTGGCGCTTAGAGCGCGGGGCAAACTTCAACCAACGCCTCACCCTGCACGCTGAATTCCACACGTGTTCTAGGCCTGGGTGTAATAAACCAGCTGATTACTGCCAAATCCATCATTTGGTGCCCTGGCAGGCTGGTGGCTACACCAACATCAAGAACCTGACGTTTTTGTGCGCCTACCACAACGGCATTAACGACGATGACCCTTTAAGGCCTACCGGGCGTGGCTACATGTACCGCCTCAACACCGGGGTCAGCTTCATCCCACCCTGGGGAACACCAATCACCGCGATGCCCGAATACCAAGAAGCAGTCGCCAGACTCGCCGCCGAACAAGCAGGACAACCACCAGACCCGCCACCGGACCCACCACCCGACAGCAGCTAACACCCCAGCCACCAAACACAAAAAGCGCCGGTAACCTGCGACAAAGGCGCTCCCGATAGAAGCACCCGTCAGACAAAGCCACACTGACGGGGATATCGGCGATCCCAGGTTGCGCTTCAGTCACCGCCGGATACAACAGGGGCAGCCACGGCAGGATCCTTAAGCCCTTAAAGGCGAAACCCGCCAACCACAGCAAGGTTGACGGGTAGTCGGCGCGCTTGAGCTAGATATCCGTGCCGATATCGAGGTGCATACCCGGAACCGAGTTGATGAGGTTGCGGGTGTACTCCTGCTGGGCGTTTTCGAAGATATCGTCGGCGGTGCCCTGTTCGACGGCCTGGCCCTTCTTCATCACTACCACGTCGTCGGCAGTCTGGCGGACCACTGCGAGGTCGTGGGTAATGAAGAGGTAGGACAGGCTGAGCTCAGACTGCAGCTCCGCAAGCAGCTGGATGATCTGGTTCTGCACCAGCACGTCCAGGGCGGAAACGGCCTCGTCGAGGACGATGACCTCTGGGCGCAGCGCGAGCGCGCGGGCGATGGCGATGCGCTGGCGCTGGCCGCCGGAGAGCTCGTTGGGGTAGCGGCGCATGGCGGAGCGAGGCATGGAGACCATGTCGAGGAGCTCGGCCACGCGGGCCTCGCGTTCCTTGCGCGAGCCCACCTTGTGCAGCGCCATGGGTTCCTCGATGCACTTGTAAATGGAGTACATCGGATCCAGTGAGCCATAGGGGTTCTGGAAGACCACCTGCATTTTGCGGCGGAGCTTGAAGAGTTCCTGCTTCGATAGCTTCGAGGTATCGCGGCCTTCGAATTCGATGGTCCCGGAGGTCGGCTCTAGCAGGCCCAACACCATGTTGGCCACCGTGGACTTGCCGGATCCGGACTCGCCCACCAGCGCCAGGGTGGTGCCGCGGCGGATGTCGAAGGAGACATCGTCGACAGCCTTGAGGAGCTTCTTGCCGCCGCGCTGGCCGCGGATGTCGAATTCCTTGGTGAGGTTGCGAACCGAAATCACTGGGGCTTGCTCTTCGGCAGATGAACTGCCAGTGGAATCTGCAGTGATGGCGCCAGGTTCAACGTCGGCGCCGATAGCCTCGCCCGACTTGAGCTCCTTGGCCTCCACGCCAGCTTCCTTGGCCGCGCGGATGCGGGAGGAGGCGAGGGAAGGGGCGGCCTTGACAAGGCGGCGGGTGTAAGGGTGCTGCGGGGAACGCAGGATCTCGCGCGACGGGCCCGACTCAACGATGCGGCCGCGGTGCATCACGATGAGGTGTTCGGCGCGCTCGGCCGCCAGACCAAGGTCGTGGGTAATGAAGAGAACGGCGTTGCCCAGCTCCTCGGTGAGATGCTCCAGGTGGTCCAGGATGGTCTTCTGAACAGTTACATCCAGCGCGGAGGTGGGCTCATCGGCGATGAGTAGCTTCGGGCGGGCGGCCAGGCCGATTGCGATGAGCGCGCGCTGGCGCATACCACCAGAGAACTCGTGGGGGTACTGCTTGGCGCGCCGTTCGGCGTCGGGAAGCCCGGCTTCCTCCAGAAGCTCCACCACGCGTTCGTGGCGCTTGGAACCCTCCACCACGTTGTTAGCTTTGAGGGATTCCTCGACCTGCGTACCGATGCGCCACACCGGGTTCAGGTTGGACATCGGATCCTGCGGGACCAAGCCAATCTTGTCGCCGCGCAGCGATTCGAATTGCTTGTTGTTGTAGTGAGTGATGTCCTCGCCCTCGAAGAGGATCTGGCCGCCGGTGACCTTGCCGGTGCCCGGCAGCAGGCCCAGGATGGACATCGCCGTGGTGGACTTACCGGAACCGGACTCGCCCACGATGGCCACGGACTGGCCCGGGTAGATGGACATGTTGACGCCACGCACTGCCTCAACCACGCCGGTCGACGTGGTGAAGGAGATGCGAACGTCCTTCATTTCAAGAAGTGGGTTAGTCATTAACGCTTCCTCGCCTTCGGATCGAGTGCATCGCGGACGACGTCACCCATCATGATGAAGCTCAACACGGTCAGGCCCAAGGCACCCGCCGGGTAGAACAGAACTGCCGGGGCAACACGCAGGGAGGCCTGCGCGTCGGAGATGTCTCCGCCCCAGGACACGAACGTCGGCGGCAAGCCGATGCCCAGGAAGGACAGGGTGGCCTCGGCGACGATGTAGGTACCCAGCGCCACGGTGGCGTAGGAGATGATGGGCGCGGCCGCGTTCGGCAGGATGTGGCTGAACAGGATGCGCCAGCTCGACGCACCGATGGAGCGCGCGGATTGCACGAATTCCTCATTCTTGATGGAGACTACCGCGCCGCGCGTGATGCGGGCGATAGAGACCCAGCCGAAGAGGCCAAGAACCAAGACCACCGTGATGATGGTGCGGTGCTCCTTGAACATCTGCATAACCACGATGGCGGCGAGCACCAGCGGGATGGCGAAGAAGATGTCGGTGATGCGGGACAGGACGGAGTCGATCCAGCCGCCGAAGAAGCCGGCGATAGCGCCGATCATTGAACCAAGCACCACGACGAGCAGCGTGGTGAGGATGCCGACGGCGACCGAAGCACGCGCACCGTAGATCACGCGGGCATAGATGTCACAACCCTGGCGGTTGAAGCCGAAGGGGTGGCCTGGCTCGGCGGGGGCGAGGGACCTGGATAGTTCGCACAGGCGCGGGTCGGTGCTAGTAAATAGACCCGGTGCGATAGCCAGGAGGACTGCCACGAGAATCATCACGGCAGCGACCCAGAACAGTGGGCGGCGGCGCAGGTAGCGCCACGCTTCGCCCCACTGAGAGGAGGGAGCGGACTCATCCTTGACGGCGTCGACCGCGCCGAGACCCGTTTCATCGGTTTCCGAGACGAAGTGCTCTTGGCCCGGGTAGGGAGTGGTTTTCTCGAAATTAGGCATAGCGAATCCTCGGATCAAGTACGGCGTACAGGAGGTCAACGAGCAGGTTGGCGATGATGTAGATGATCACCAACACCGTGGTGAAGGAGACGATGGTGGTCGGCTCACCGCGCAGAATGGCCTGGTACATGGTGCCGCCGACGCCGTTGATGCCGAAGATGCCCTCGGTCACGATGGCGCCGGTCATGAGTGCGCCGATATCGGCGCCGATGAAGGTGGCCACGGGAATCAGCGAGTTGCGCAGCACGTGACGGCGGGTCACCGCGCCGTTGGACAGGCCTTTGGCGCGGGCGGTGCGCACGTAGTCGGCGCGCAGGTTCTCAGCCACGGACTGGCGGGTCAGGCGGATGACGTAGGCCAGGGAGAGCGCGCCGAGCACCATGGCCGGCATGAGAAGGGACTTCACCGTGGCGTTAGCGCCGACGGTAACCGGCAGGACGCCCCACTTAATGCCTACGAGGTACTGGAAGACGAAGCCAATAACGAAGGAGGGCACGGCGATGACGAGCAGGGAGACGACCAACACGGTGGAATCGAAGAAGCCGCCGCGGCGCATACCGGCGAAGACGCCGAAGAGGATGCCGAAGACGGATTCAAAAATGATCGCCATGACGGTGAGCTTCACGGTAACCGGGAAGGCATTAGCCATCACCTGGGTCACGGGCACGCCGGAGAAGGTCGTGCCGAAGTCCAACATGAAGATGCCCTTGATATAGAGCAGATACTGAATGATGAACGGCTTGTCGAGGTTGTATTCCGCCTCAATGCGGGCGCGGGCAGCCTCGGTGAGGCCGCGGTCACCGCCAAGGGCTTCGACTGGATCGCCGGGCATCAAGAAGACGAGCGCGTAGATGAGCAGGGTGGCTCCGAAGAACACCGGAATCATCTGGAGCACTCGGCGCCCGATATAGCGCAGCATAGTGTGGTCCTTTACTCATTGTGGGGCAGGTGCTTGCCAGCGTTCTCCGATTTTTGGGACGCAGGTCAAAGCTTACGAGAATTCTAATGTGTGATCCCACGCTCCGGGAAATCTATAGCGCGTTTCTAATCACACTTCGGGGGTGAAAACGTGGGGCGACCCCCGCTCACGGAGGTTGCGGGGGTCGTGCGAAGTAGCAAAGGTGGCGTTACTTCTTGGTGATGTTGTAGTACACCGGCTGGGACTTCCAGGAGAAGACGACGTTGTCGACGTTCTCGGAGTAGCCGCCGGTGGCGTTGGAGTACCACAGCGGGATGGCCGGCAGGTCCTTGAACAGGATTTCCTGGGCCGCGGTGTACTTCTTGATTGCGTCTTCCTCGGAGGTGGAGGTCAGGGCTTCGTCGAGAAGCTTGTCAAACTCCGGGTTGGTGTAGTCACCGTCGTTGGACGAACCATTGGTCTTGTACAGCGGAGCAAGGAAGTTGGCCTGGCTCGGGTAGTCTGCCTGCCAGCCGGTGCGGAAGGCGGTCTTGATGGTGCGGTTGGTCACCTCATCGCGCAGGGACTTGAAGTCCGGGTACGGAGCGCCGACAGACTCGATGCCGAGGGTGTTCTTGATGGAGTTGGTGGTTGCATCCACCCAGCTCTTGTGGCCACCGTCGGAGTTGTAGGCAATTTCGAGGGTCGGGTTGTCCCACTTGTTGATCTTGTCGGCCTCAGCCCACAGCTCCTTAGCCTTCTCCGGGTCATACTTCAGGACCTCGTTGCCCTTGATGTCCTCGGAGTAGCCCGGCATAACCGGGGAGGTGAAGTCCTTGGCCGGGGTGCGGGTGCCCTTGAAGATGATGTCCGTGATCTCCTCGCGGTTGATAGCGTGGGAGATGGCCTGGCGGCGCAGGACGCCTTCCTCGCCGGAGTAGTGCTCGAGGTTCTCACCCAAGGTGAAGGACTGGAACACGGCGGTCGGCTGGTTCACAGCGCGGTCACCGAGGTCGGTCTCGTACTTGTCGAAGGCGGCGTCCGGGATGGCGTCGAGGACGTCAAGGTTACCTGCCAGCAGGTCGGCGTAGGCCGCGTCCTGGGAGGCGTAGAAGACGAACTTGATGCCGTCGTTCTGCGGGGTCTGGCCACCCTTGTACTCTTCGTTCGGAACGACGGTAGCGTCCTGGTTGTGGTTCCACTCGGTCAGCTTGTACGGGCCGTTACCAATCGGGTTCTGGCCGAAGGAATCCATGTCCTCCAGGGCAGACTCGTGCAGCGGGTAGAACGCGGAGTAGCCCAGCTGTGCCGGGAAGTCCTGCTCCGGGCTGTTCAGTGCGATGGTGAAGGTGTGGTCGTCGACGACCTTGAGGCCTTCCATCTCCTTCACGCCTTCCTCGAAGCCCTTGATGTTGGCAAAGAAGGAAGCGTTGAGCTGGTCATTGGCCACGGCGTAGTTCCAGGCGTCCACGAAGTTCTTCGCGGTGACCGGGGAGCCGTCGGAGAACTTAGACTCCTTGAGCTTGACGGTGAACTCGGTGTTGTCATCGTTCGGCTCGATGGATTCAGCCAGCTCGTTCTGGGCTTCGCCGTCGCCGTCGTAGTAGACCAAGCCGGCGTAGATGGAATCGACGATGCGTCCGCCACCGGTTTCGTTGGTGTTGGCCGGGATGAGCGGGTTCTGCGGCTCGGAGCCGTTGACGGTGACGATTCCGTCACCGGATGCGGAGCCGGAAGCAGAGTCCGAACCGGAGTTATCGCCACCGCAGGCCGCGAGGGTGAGCGGCAGGGTAGCGACAGAGAGAGCAGCAAGTGTCTTCTTGAGCGTCATGTGGGTCTTAGACCTCCGTGGTGCGAAAGATGTAGAAAACCTGTGGTGTTGGTTTGTTATGAAGCTACCGCGTGGCGCGCCTCATATACAAGGAATCGAAAAATATGTCCTGCAATGAAAGCTATAGATCGGTAGGTATTTGTTCCTGACCTGCGGTTTTGTTGGAGAATGAAAAAAGTCCCATCCCCCTGAGAGGGGTGGGACACGAAGGGGGAGTGAATGTTACCTATCTCGCAGCCACTGAGTGATGGTCTGGGTAAAACCGTGAGGGTTCTCAAGGTAGGGGAGGTTCTTGGCGCCGGGGATGGTGGTGGCGGTAAAGCCCCCATGGCAGCGTCGCGCCGCGCGCCGGGCTACCGGCCGCCACAACATCTGATCGGCATGAATGAACAGCGTCGGACACTGCACGCTGAGCTCGAGCCAACTCAGCGGAACCACGGCGGTGCGCAGTCGGTGGTTCCAGATGATTCCGCGGCGGACGTTTCCAATACGTGAGGAGGCCACACGCAAGCGCAGGGCCTCCGCGCGCTCGGCGCCGCTGAAGGATCCGAGGGCGTCGAGATCCATCTCCCGGTGATAGGTATCTTCCCGCAGTAGGAGGCTGGGGGCGCCGATCTTTCCCAGGCGGCACAACGCCGCGCGTAGGAGAACCCACCCGAAATCCCAGGGGCGTGCGGCGATGGCGCGGCGCAAATCGGTTGGGTGTGCTGCCGAAACAGAAACCAGCCCGCGTACCCGCTCGGGCCGCTCGGTCGCCAGCGCCCATGCCACCGCACCACCGGTATCCGCACCAACCAGGTAGGCATCATCGTGGCCTAATGCGCGGATGGCACCACTGACATCGCCAACCGCCACGCGGATATCCTGGCCGGGTTCGAGCGGCGGTTTGTCAGACATGCCAAAGCCGCGCATGTCGAGGGCGGCGACGTGGAAGCCGGCGTCGGCAAGCGGGGCAATGACATTCCGGAAGTCGAACCACCCGCCGAAAGAACCATGGAGTAGCAGCACCAGCGGGTCATCCGGGTTGCCGGCGGTGACGGCGTGCAGGCGGATGCCGCGCGTGTGCAGGAACTCGTGCTCAAAGGGGCCGTCAAGCTCCACTACGGAGGGCGGTAGGGGATTCATAGGGGCGGGCCTTTCGAAGGGGGAGGGTAGATAGACGAAATCCGCCCCGAACGCATGTGCTCGGGGCGGGGCTGTAAAGAGAGAGAAAGGACCCTGAGGGTTTAGGTGTAGAGACCACGCTCGATGGACTTCTCAGCCTTACCCGGAACCAGCTTCTTGAGTTCCTTCGTGGACTGGATGGTCTTCTCCGGGGCCTTGACCTGCTTGACCTGCTTGAAGCCGATAAAGGCCACGACGGCGGCCAAGACAACCATAATGAGGAAGACAATCAGGAAGGCCGCCCAGCGGTCGAGCCATACGGCCAGCAGCTCCGCCAGGAAGAAGAAAAAGAAGAAGGAGCTATACAGCGCCACGGTGCCAGCCACACCGAACATGCCCGCGCCGATGCCGCCCTTCTTGGCAGAAGCAGCGAGCTCGGTCTTGGCCAACTCGACCTCGGAGCGAACCAGCTGGGACATCTGCTCGGTGGCGTTGGATACGAGCTGGCCGATGGATGCCTCGCCACGGCGGGAGGTATCCGCATCGCTCAAGGGAATGCTGTCTACCTTCGGGGCGAACTTGTTGGACCCGTCAGTGAATAGTCCGTCGTTGCTCACGGTTTAATACTCCTACTGTTTTGTCGCAATCTATATCGGCCATAGTAATGAACTTTCCAGAGTTCATGTGGTGCGGCCCGCAAAGTGGGTACGGCGTTATTGTAATGGGTATGCCGCATTCTGACCCGCTGACCCCGCTGATGGCCCTTTCTGGGGTGGAGGACAAAGCCGGTTCCGCTGCCGCAGCGATAGCGCGCGTACACCGCCGGCCCGCGGGCTTGCGCAAGTATGACGTTATTTCTTCCGAGTCGCTGTTGCGCGGTGCGCGGGCGGCCGCGGCGATCGACGGCGCGCCGCTTGAGGCTGACGGGATCCCGCCCGCGGTCAGTGCCTATTCTTTGCTTGCCCCCGAAAAACAGGCCGCCACGGTGCGGACCTTCGCACGGGCCCCGCTGCAGGTCTTGGCCAGCATTGATGTCGCGGCGGGCGGCGCGGGCCACCCGGATCAGGGGCCGGCGGTGGCGCAGGCGCTGGCGCAGCTCATCACGCGCGGGGCCGGGGTGGATTTTGACCGCTTGTTGCCGGTGGTGGTGCACGCGGAGATCGCCGCGCGCTCTCTGTTCGGTGCGCGCAGCACCGCCGTGGCGCTCGTCGCCGCGCGCACCGCTGCCATCCATACCGGCTTCGATCCGCGGGGATTCGCCGTGCCCGAGACCTACCTCAACCGGCACCGCGCGGACTACCGTGCGGCACTGGACACCTATGACAAGGATCCGGCGGCACTTATCACGCTGCTTCTCGACGCCTGGGAGGCCGGCGCCCGCGAAGCCGACGGCATCGCGCAAGCGGCCTAATCTCGCAGCTGCTGCCGCGCAAAGAAAACACCACCGACCACGAGGGCAGCGATGCCGGCCACGACCGCCGAGCCAATACCGAACTCGCGGGCGCTGGGTGCGGTGAAGAGCGGTACGGGATGCTTAAACGTGCGGATTTCCCAGTCGTGGGCGATGGCGTGCTTCTTCAATAGGCGGTCCGGGTTCACGGCAACGGGGTGGCCGACTCGCTCCAGCATCGGGATGTCTGTGGCGGAATCGGAGTAGGCAAAGGATGCGTCGGGATCGACGTTGAGCTGTACGGCCATGCGGGCCAAGGCTTCGGCCTTCGCTGCACCTTTGCAATAAAACAGTATCTCTCCGGTGAACCGGCCGTCTTCCTCGGCGAGCTCGGTGGCCACAACGTGCTCGATGCCCAGTTCCTGTGCGATGGGCTCGACCAGCACGCTTGCCGACGCCGAGATGATCACCACCTCGTGGCCGGCGGCGCGGTGGGCGTCGATAAGCGCGCGTGCCTCCGCATAAATGGCGGGGGTGACCACTGTGTGCATGGTCTCCACCGCGATGTCGTGGACCTCCTGAACGGACCAGCCGGCGGCCATGGCGGCAAGCTGATCGCGGGTGGTGTCCATGTGCTCACTGCTGTGTCCAGCCAGCATGTAACTTGCTTTGGCTAAAGACAGCTGGAGTGCTTCCGCATGCGTGATGAGGCCGTTGTGCATGAATTCGCGGCCGAAGGCATACGCCGAGGATGTGGCAATGATCGTCTTGTCCAAGTCGAAGAACGCGGCCGCGCGGGTGGCGCCGTCAGTGGGAAAAGGGGTACCGGTCATCGAGGAAGGCCTGCCGTCATTGTGCGAGTTACCCTGCTCATCGTAGCCTCTTAGCAGGCAGAACCGGGAGTGCATCGGCACGGTGTTAGGGATCTCAAGGAATGTTGTCGCTCGCTGTTGTCATCTGTTCCCTCGCATGTCATAATGTGATGTGCAAGGCCCCGATATACAGTGCGGCCTGCCCCGGCGCACCCCCCCGATGCCGGGTTACCGATGGCCCGCGCACACCCCCCCGAGGCGCGGGCCATCACCTTTTTAATTTTTCCGCCATCAAACTGTTCGTATTTAATGTCTTGGCGTGGCGATATAATCTCAGTCGTGACAGGCTATCGTTCAAATTCTTCCTCTCGCCGAGGAGGTTCCGTTCCCCCCTCAAGTGAGTTTGTCACTTGCTACAGAAAGCACCGTCTACTTTGTTGATGAAGCAGGGAGTAAAGGAACTTTAGGGAAGTATTTTGTTGTTGCGGCTGTTCGAACGGGGGATCCTGATTTCCTTTCGAGAGAGATTAAGGCATGTCGTGAGCAGCACAACTTCACAAAGGCTGACGAGATTAAGTTTTCGAAAGTCACTAAACACTCTGGACCTATTTTGCTGGAGATTTTTCAAACAGCGGTAAACGCGGGCTGCTCGTTTGGTGCTTTTGTTCTGGACAAGAGACATTTTGATCCATGGAGTAGCCGAGAACAGTGGCAGGGGCATTTGTTCCCGACAGATCGGCTGTTACGGGGGTTGGTTACTCGGCGTGAGGTTGGGGTGGTGCTGCTTGATCACATTGATGTTCCTGTCGGGGTTTCCTATGGAGATGCGCTGGTGAATTCTCTCAATCAGAGATTTGGAAATAAGCGGTTTGCAACGGCGGTTAGCCTGGATTCTCGGACGTGTCCGGCTCTGCAGGTGGCGGATTTGCTAGCTAGTTCGGTTTTCCATGCGCGAAAGAAGATCGAAGACGTGGGTTTGGAGGCCTTCTTGGAAGATCGTTCGCCAAAGGCCAGGCTTTCGAAAGGTATTGCGGCTGCATTAGGTGAGAGTCACTTCAGTGACTGCCGTACATCACTTTTGAAGATTGAGACAAGCCATGAGAGGTCATTGACAGAATTGAAGCGCCAACGATACTCTTAAGTGAGGCGCTGAACGCCATAGCCGCAGGCTAAAAGCAAGCGCCCCTCGGGCCGAGTCTCAGACTCACCACCCGAGTTTAATGGCTAACCAAGCCATTATCTACCGCACTTATTGCGATACCCTCGAGCGCAGCTCGGGGGTATTTGCTTTGGGGCACTCAGGGCGGGCCCGCCTAAGAGGCAAGTTTTTGGTTCCCTGTGAATATTCGGTACCTAAGCCCCGTGACTTTGTTTAAGAGTCAGCAAAATGGGTGCGAATGACGCGAAAACAGCCGAGTTATCCACAGGCGGCTAGGTAGCCCTAGCGCGCGGTTGGTTCCCTCGCGCATGCTTCAGGCATGAGCACGTTTCACCTAGTTATCGCCGTTGGGGACTCCACACTGCGAGCAGAGGCAGCATCCGCGGCCGCTGCCAGTATTGCGGAAGTGAGCACTGTGGAGGATCCGCGGGACTTCTCCCGGCACCTGCCCAAGGCGGATGCCGTCTTGGCTGATTCGCTGACAGCTCGCCTGGTGGCGGGACATCCACGGGTGTACTTTGTGGCGCTCGACCCGGGGCCGATCGACTATGAAGCTGCACTATGCTGCCGGGCCACAGCTGCCTTTATCCTGCCTGCGCAATCCAAAGAACTCCTAGGTGCGCTCGCCACAGAAACCAGTCCCGAGACAACGGTGTCCACTGGCGTGACCGTAGCGGTGACCGGTTCCGCTGGTGGCTTGGGGGTCTCGACGGTGGCGGCGGCGCTGGCCCGTGAGGCGGGCGCGGACCTTCTGGTTGATGCGTGCCCCAATTCCGGAGGGCTCGACTTGCTCATCGGCATTGAAAACAAGCCCGGCGCGCGGTGGCCGGATCTCGCTGCGGGGACCGGTGCGGTTGATGCGGCAGACCTCGTCCGTGCATTGCCCACCACCCCAGATGGCATCGCGGTTCTCTCGGCTGCGAGGTCGGCCAGCACAGAGGCGGTTGCGATGAGCACGACACGGCGCGCGGCCATTATGCAGGCCGCCTGCTTATACCCAGGGACCGTGGTTGTGGACTGCCCTCCGTGGGATATCCCCGATGCGGCGGATCACGTAGTGTTGCTGACCGCCGCAGAGGTGCGGGCGGCTGCCGCCTGCGCGCAGCTGGTAGCAGAGCTTCGCGCCCGGCCGCAGGACTGCTCCGTCGTCGTGCGCCACCGCCAGTGGGCAGGCCTCGATTCCAGCGACATTGCCACGGTCACCCATGCGGATCCCATCGCTGACCTGCCGACCATCCGTGGTCTGACCCGCACGGTAGAAACGAGTGGGTTGCCGTGGCAGCTGCCACGCGCCCTGACGCGGGTGGCCCGCCAGATTTGGGAGGCCGTGGCATGAGCCTGCTCGATACGATGCGCACCATCGTGGCCTCCGAGCCGCAGCTTGCCCACGATGCTCCGGCCTTGGCGCGGCGTATTCGTCAGGAAGCCGGCGTCATCAGCGATGTTGATGTGCTTGACCTCCTGCAGCGTCTGCGCCACGATTCCGTGGGGCTGGGGCTGCTGGAACCAGTGTTGTCGCTGCCAGGCCTTACCGATGTCGTTGTCAACGGCCCCGATTCCTGCTTCGTTGATTGCGGGCAGGGCCTGCAGCCGCGTGACATCGGCTTTAGCGATGATGCCGAGGTGCGCCAGCTTGCTACACGGCTGGCTGCGGTGGCGGGCGTGCGGCTTGATGACGCGCAGCCTTTTGCCGATGGGCGCCTGACCCGCCCCGATGGCACGAGAATCCGGCTCCACGCGCTACTTGCTCCTCCTTCGGCAAGTGGAACCTGCATCAGCCTCCGCGTGCTGCGCCAGGCGCAAACCAGCCTGGGGGAGTTGGTGGCCAATGGGAGCATTGACGCCAGCCTGGAGCATGTCTTGCGTGCCGTGGTTAACCAGCGGGCATCCTTCCTGGTCACTGGTGGGACTGGCTCCGGCAAGACGACGTTGCTCGCCGCCTTGCTGGGGTGCGTGCCCGCCACCGAGCGCTTGCTTATCATCGAGGACACCCCGGAGCTTTCGCCCAATCACCCGCACGTGGTGACCTTGGTCTCGCGCCGGGCTAATGCGGAAGGACGCGGCGAGATATCCATGTCGCTCCTGCTCCGCCAAGCGCTACGCATGCGCCCGGACCGCATCGTCGTCGGGGAGATCCGCGGCGCGGAGGTCGTGGAGTTGTTGGCTGCGCTCAACACCGGGCACGATGGTGGTGCGGGCACCGTGCACGCAAACTCTGTTGATGAAGTGCCCGCCCGGATGGAGGCACTCGCCGCTCTCGGCGGGCTCGACCGCGTAGCGCTGCATTCGCAGCTTGCGGCCGCAGTGCACGTGGTCCTCGGGATGGAGCGCACACCGCAGGGGCGTCGGCTAGCGCACCTCGGCGTGCTGGAGGGAAACCCGGTTACACCGCAGCTGGTGTGGACGGTCGAAGACGGCCCCCTTCCTGGGTTTGCGCAGCTGTGCTCGCGGCTGGGGGTGGAACCATGATGTGGCTATTCCTTGCAGCGGCGTGTTTGCTCTCACAGCCTGCTTCGGTGACGCGGCTGGAATCGCCGAAGCCTCGCTCGCTGGCACCCGGGGCGCTCTTCCTCGGGGTCGGGTGCTGTGTCTTCTTCGGAAGGCCGACGGTTGTGGTGGCGGCCGGCTGCATCCTGGCCTGTGCGTTGTGGTTTGCCAACGACCTTGCGGCTTCCCGGCGCGAGCGCCGCGGCGCTGAAGCGCTCGCCTCCTACTTTGGCTCTGTTGCGGCCGAACTGCGGGCGGGATCGACGACGGCGGGCGCGCTTCGCCGGGGCGCCGACGCTCTTCCAGACTCCACCCCGGAGAATCTCCGTGCCGTGTTGAGCACGGCAGCGGGCCTCGCGGCGCAGGGCGGGGAACCCGCAGTCGCTCTCACCGCGCCGGAGGTTAGGCGCTACGCGGCGTTGCTCACGCTCTCCGGACGCCATGGCGTGGCCTTGGCGAGCCTCATTGAGCAGGCCCAAAGCCAGCTGGATACCGCGCGCCGCCATGCCGGTGAGACCGCGGCCTCCTTGCAAGGGCCACAGGCCACCGCGGTCATCCTGGCGTGCTTGCCGCTGGCGGGCATCCTCATGGGCGGGGCGATGGGCGCGGATTCTTTGGGGCTTTTGCTTGGCGGTGGTCTCGGTGGCCTGCTTCTCGACGTCGGCGTGGCACTCGTGTGCGCCGGATTCATCTGGTCGCGCTTGATATTGCGGAAGGCAGCGCAGTGATGGTCGTGACGTATTTATCCGCTGCCTTGCTGGCTGCAGCACTCGCTATTACTGCTGCTGCGCCAGCCGGGAGGATAGCCCAGTCAGGGTCGCGCACACCGCGCCCGAAGACGCCGCGCGATGGCCCAGCGGCAGAATACGGCCCGCTCGATGCTGCGAGTGACCTGGAGCTCTTCGCCGCGTGCCTAGAGGCCGGTCTCTCCACGCGCAGTGCCGTGCTAGCTGTCGCTGAAGCTTCGCCACGGTGGTCGGAGGCAGCGGCGCTCATCGGGGTGGGGGTTCCTATGAGTACCGCGTGGTCGGCGCTGGCCAGTCAGCCGCATTTGGAAGAACTTGTGCGACTGACGCAGCTGTCCGGCGAATCGGGTGCGGCCATGGCGACTGGGTGTCACCGTTTGGTGGCGCAGCTGCGTGCCGAAGCCTCGGCACAAGCTACCGCGCGGGCGGAACGCGCTGGCGTGTTCATCGCAGCACCGCTGGCGGTGTGCTTCCTTCCCGCATTCCTAGTCCTTGGGTTGATACCTGTCCTCATCAGCTTGGGGCAGCAACTCTTCTAAATCAGCACATACAACTAACCACTCACCAACTCAGTACACATAACTGACACAAACAAGGGAAAAGAAAGCTAGGTACATCATGCAGAAAAAGGTAAACTACCAGTCACTATTAGGAAATGATGATGGTATGTCCACGATTGAATATGCCATGGGTAGTTTGGCCGCGGCAGCGCTTGCCGCGGTCCTCTATGCCGTGGTCAATGGTGGCGAAGTTACCAGCGCCATCACGTCCATCATCACCGACGCCCTGTCCAACTCCCCAGGCTAATGCGCGCGCTTGATGACGCCGGCTCCGTCACCATCGAGGCGGCATTGTCGCTGTCCGCGCTCGTCATCGTTGCCGCGGGAATCGTGGGTGGCATCGCCACGTTGTCGGCCCACCTCGCTGCCGTTGACGCCGCGGGTGCTGCAGCTCGCTCTGCCGCCATCGGGGTGGACTATCACCGCGATGGAGTGACAGTCAGCTTAAGCGAAAGCTCCGGTCTCATCACTGCTGAGGCCGCTGTGCCGGCACCCTTAGGGACCATGCGCGCGCAGGCGGTGTTTCCCGCGGAGATGGGTTCCGGTGGGGACGCGAAGGCGCGGCCATGAGGCGTCGTCAGCGCAGATGGGCGAGACTCCTAGCGGGTGAGGACGGCTATGCCACCGTTGTTACCGTCGGGATCATCGCCGCAGTCGCGTCGCTGCTGCTCGCGGTGGCGGCAGTCGGCTCGGTTGTGGTGGCGCGGCACGAAGCGCAGGTAGCGGCGGACCTCGCCGCGGTCTCGGGGGCGTGGGAGGTGGCCAAAGGCAGGGACGCCTGCACGAAGGCTGAGGAGGTTGCCGCGCTAAACGGCGCGAATCTCGACTCTTGCGTCATCGATGATCGCGATGTTGAGGTCACCGCCCGGCTGCGGGGGCGCACCGCTATTGCCCGCG
The DNA here is from genome assembly GCF_039907205.1 of Corynebacterium sp. c25Ua_47. Classification (NCBI taxonomy): domain Bacteria; kingdom Bacillati; phylum Actinomycetota; class Actinomycetes; order Mycobacteriales; family Corynebacteriaceae; genus Corynebacterium; species Corynebacterium sp. c25Ua_47. The sequence goes on from NZ_JASBOH010000003.1 coordinate 27,675, forward strand.
CTGGTCCGGTCTAAGAGGTCATGGTGACCAGCGCGCCGAGGAGGGCTATAGCGCCTGCCTTGTCCAGGGGGTTGTTGCCGTTGCCGCATTTGGGGGATTGCACGCACGACGGGCAACCGGACTCGCAAGGGCAGGAGCGCACGGCCTCAAAGGTGGCTTTAATCCACTCGGGGAAGCAGCGGAAACCTTCCTCGGCGAAGCCGGCGCCGCCGGGGTGGCCGTCGTAGACGAAGACCGTGGGCAAGCCCGTATCGGCGTGCTGCGCGGTGGACACGCCACCGATATCCCAGCGGTCGCAGGTGGCAATGAGCGGCAACAGCCCAATGGCGGCGTGCTCTGCCGCATGGAGGGTGCCCGGGGTGCGCCCGGCGGTGACTCCCATCGCTGCGAGTGCCAGCGGATCGATGGTGTAGGCCACCGCTCGGGTCACCAGGCGCTGCTCCGGCAGGTCAAGGGGGATATCCTCGCCCACGGAGCCATCGGGAAGCCGTACCTGGTAGCCGGTGACTTTGTCGGTCACCTCGACCTCCAGGCTGGCCACCCACAGGCCGGGGGCGTAGTTCACCAGGTCATCGGCTTCGCGCAGGATGCGGATGTCCGTCGTGGACTTCGGCTGCGTGGTGTAGTCCGGCGTCTTCGGTACGGCGAGTGCCACTCCCGGTTCGGCGGGAGCTGCGCCACCAGCGCCGCCGAGGTGAAGTTCCTCGATGACGAAGCTCTCACCACGGTGCAGGTACACCGCGCCGGGATGCACCTGGCTCACCGCGCGGGCTGAATCGATGGTGCCGAGCAGGCGGCCGTCGGAGGAATCCACAATCATGACCTCCTCGCCCGAGCCACCCCGCAGCGAGACGGCCGTGTGAGCGGTCTCCGGGGTGAGCTCGCTGGAGCCAGCCGGCAGGGGAGCGGCGAACCAGCCCTGCGGGCGCCGGCGCAGCAAGCCTTGCTGGGCTAGGTCGTGGACCACGGATTCGGCGCGGAAGGCGGCTACGTCGGCATCAGACAACGGTTTCTCCACCGCCGCGCAGTACACGTGCCCGGCCAGGATGTAGGGGTTAGCTGGGTTGAACACGCTGGCCTCCACCGGCCGGCCTAACAGCGCTTCCGGGTGGTGGACCAGGTAGGTGTCCATCGGTTCATCGCGGGCCACCAGCACCACCAGCGAGCCCTGGCCGCGGCGGCCCGCGCGTCCGGCCTGCTGCCAAAAACTAGCGACGGTACCTGGGAACCCGGCGGTGACCACGGCATCCAACCCGCCGACGTCGATGCCCAGCTCCAAAGCAGACGTGGTGGCCACGCCGAGCAGGGAGCCATCATCCAGCGCCTGCTCCAGCGCGCGGCGGTCCTCGGCCAGATACCCCGCGCGGTAGGCGGCAATCCGGCGCGCAAAATCCGGCCGGCCCAGCCTCCCGGAGAGCTCTTCTGCTGCCCGCAGCGCGGTGGTCTCTGCCGCGCGCCGCGAGCGCACAAAGGTCAAGGTCCGCGCGCCCTGCGCCACGAGCGCGGCCATCATCCAGGCCGCCTCCGTCGTGGCGGCGCGGCGCACAGGAGCACCGTTCTGCCCTTCGATGCCTTCCATGAAGCCCGGTTCCCACAGCGCGACCGTCCGCGCGCCCGTCGGCGCGCCATCCTCGGTTACAGGGAGAAACTCGCGCCCCGTCAGCCGTGCGGCATGCCGGGCGGGATCCCGCATGGTCGCCGAAGCCGCAATCACCACCGGCCGCGAACCGTAGTGTGCGCACAGCCGCAGCAAACGCCGCACCACGAGTGCTACGTTCGCCCCGAAAACCCCGCGGTAGGCATGCGCCTCATCAATCACGATGAACTTCAAGTGCCGCAGCACCCGCGCCCACCGCTGGTGTGCGCCCAGCAGAGAAGAATGAATCATGTCCGGGTTGGAGAAGATAAACCGCGCCTGATCTCGGATACCGGCGCGCGCCTCTGTGGGGGTATCGCCGTCGTAGGGGGCGGGGTGGACGTCGTGAAGCGCGGCGATATTCTGCGTGAGCTCGAGCACCGTGCGCAGCTGGTCCGAACCCAGCGCCTTCGTCGGCGTGATGTAGAGCGCGCACGCGGTCGGGTCCTCCGCCAGGCGGGACAGGATGGGCAGACGATAACCCAGGGACTTTCCGGAACTCGTGCCGGTGGAGACCACCACATCGCGCCCCTCCCACGCGGCCTGTGCCACGGCGACCTGGTGGGCATAGAGCTTGGCGACGCCTTGCTCCTCCAACGCCGACCGCAACTCCGGCAGCATCCACTCTGGCCACTCGGCATAGCTCGCTGGCTGGGCGGGCAGGGTAGTGGAGTGTGTTAGCTCGGACTCGGGGAAACGCTCAACGAGGTGCTCGACGAGCTCCTCACCCAGAGGGTTCTCACTCACGCTTGCCTCCACTAATCTGCTGCAGGTGTCCAAACGTGGCACACTAGTGCACTAGTTTGCACTACTTTATTTCCGCAAAGGACAACTCATCATGGCATACGGTACCGTCAAGTTCTTCAACGCCGAAAAAGGCTACGGCTTCATTGAGCAGGAGGACGGCTCCGGCGACATCTTCGTGCACTACACCGAAATCCAAGGAACCGGCTTCCGCACCCTCGAAGATAACCAGCGCGTCTCCTTTGAGATTGGGGAAGACGCTAAAGGCCAGCAGGCCACCAACGTCGAGGTGGTTTAGGGGGATTCGGCATAGCCGCGCCGGGTATCCCACCACTCCAGCAGCTTATTCTGTCCCTTCTGCAGGCCGTAGCCGATGATGACGGCGGCGATGATGGAAATGAGCATGGCTATTGCCGGCGAGCCGGAGAAGGCCACGCCGCCGAGATAACCAATGGCTAGAGCCTGTGCCACCCACAGCAGGACGCCGATGGTGTCGAAGAAGAAAAACAGTACCCACGGGTAGCGCATGGAACCCAGCAGAATCGTCATGAAGAGCCGGGCTGAGGGGATGAAACGCGCAATGATGATGGCCGCGCCGCCGCTGCGCCGAATGTTGCGCTTGACCCACGTCAAGGCGTCATAAGCCTTCGTGCCTTTTTGGGCTCTATTAATAAGGGCAATGAGCCGGGTTCCTAGGAGGAAGCACAAGTTATCCCCCAAAATGGCGGCAACCATGGCGACGAAAAACATGGTGGGGAGGTGGGGGAATCCTTGGGAACCAGACCAGGCGCCCACCATGTTGAGGGGAACCTCTGAAGGCAAAACGGGGAAGAAGCAGTCGAGGAAAATCAGCGAGCCCACCAGCGGATAAATCCACTGGGTGGCCATGATGACCTCGAACCATGCAGTAATAGACGCAATCACGCTGTCTCCCGGTTGTGTACTGTGAGGCGAATCCTCGGACGGCCAGTATAGACCCCCGGTTGTGTGGACGTGTACTGGCCTGAATAACTAGAGTGAACCTCTATCTGTGTACTCTAGGGGCAATTGCCCAGCAGAGGACTAGCCATCGGAAGGGATGAAGTCGAAGTGGCAGAAGCTACCGGCCCGGGGAAGACCCTGGTCATCGTCGAGTCAGCAACCAAGGCGAAGAAGATTCAGCCTTACCTCGGCGATAAGTACATTGTTGAGGCCTCCGTCGGCCACATCCGGGACCTTCCCCGCGGCGCTGCCGACGTCCCCGCCAAATATAAGAAGGAATCCTGGGCGCGCCTCGGTGTTAACCCGGAGGATAACTTCACCCCGCTCTACGTCATCAGCCAGGACAAGAAGAAGAAGGTCGCTGACCTCAAGGCCAAGCTGAAGCAGTGCGATCAGCTCTACCTCGCAACAGACCCCGACCGCGAGGGCGAGGCCATTGCCTGGCACCTGCTGGAAGTACTCAAGCCCAAGGTGCCGGTGCGCCGCATGGTCTTCAACGAGATCACCAAGTCCGCCATCCTGGAGGCCGCGGAAAACACCCGTGAGCTCGATGAAAACCTCATCGACGCCCAGGAAACCCGCCGCATCCTGGACCGCCTCTACGGCTACGAGGTTTCCCCGGTGCTGTGGAAGAAGGTCATGCCGCGGCTATCGGCTGGCCGCGTGCAGTCCGTGGCCACCCGCGTCATCGTCGAGCGCGAGCGCGAGCGCATGGCGTTCATCCCCGCCGAGTACTGGGATCTCACGGCAACGCTGAAATCCACGCCGGACTTCGACGCGCGCCTGAGCGCCCTCGACGGCAAGCGCGTGGCCGCGGGCCGCGACTTCAACGATAGGGGTCAGCTGAAGAGCGACGAGGTGGTCGTCGTCAAGCAGGCCCAGGCGGAGGAGCTGGCCAGCGCGCTGGAGGGCTCCACCATGACCGTGGCCAGCGTTGAGCACAAGCCCTATTCGCGCAAGCCTTCCGCGCCGTTTATGACCTCGACCCTGCAGCAGGAGGCGGGTCGGCGCCTGCACTACACCTCGGAGCGCACGATGCGCATTGCGCAGCGCCTCTACGAGAACGGTCACATTACCTATATGCGTACCGACTCGACCTCCCTGTCCAAGCAGGGCCTGGACGCGGCACGTGAGGCGGCGACGTCCATTTTCGGCGCCGAGTTTGTGGCCGACGGGCCGCGCACTTACGACCGTAAGGTGAAGAACTCCCAGGAGGCCCACGAGGCCATCCGTCCCGCCGGTGAGCGTTTTGCCACCCCGGGCCAGCTGGCCGGGCAGCTCGACGCCGAGGAGTACAAGCTCTACGAGCTGATTTGGAAGCGCACCGTCGCCTCCCAGATGGCCGATGCCAAGGGAACCTCGATGAAGGTGACTGCGACCGTCAACGCCGGCGGCCACGACGCCGACTTCTCCGCCACCGGCCGCACGATTACCTTCCCGGGCTTCCTCAAGGCCTACGAGGACGTGGCGGCGAAGGGGTCGAAGGAAGAGTCGCGCCTGCCGCACCTCAACGAGGGCGACACGCTGACAACGTCCGCGGTTACTGCCGACGGCCACTCCACCAACCCGCCGGCGCGCTACACCGAGGCCAGCTTGGTTAAGAAGATGGAAGATTTGGGCATTGGGCGCCCGTCGACGTACGCCTCCATCATCAAGACCATCCAGGACCGCGGCTACGTGCTCTCCCGCGGCAACGCGCTGGTGCCCTCGTGGGTTGCCTTCGCGGTGGTGGGCCTGCTGGAGAATAACTTCACCGAGCTGGTGGACTATGACTTCACCTCCTCCATGGAGGATGAGCTCGATGCCATTGCGGCCGGCTCGGAGAACGGCACGGATTGGCTGAATAACTTCTACTTCGGAAACACGGAGGCCGGCGAGCGGAAGGCCGCATCCATTGCCCGTCACGGCGGCCTGAAGTCCCTGGTGGACATCAACCTGGAGGCCATCGATGCCCGCCAGGTCAACTCGCTGCGTCTCTACACCGACGCGGAGGGCCGCGATGTTTTCGTGCGCGTGGGCCGCTACGGGCCCTACATTGAGCGCGCTGTGGGCACCAATGAGGACGGCACGGTGGAGTACCAGCGCGCTAACCTGTCCGAGACCGTGACCCCGGATGAGCTCAACGAGGCTTTGGCGGAGAAGCTCTTTGCCACCCCGCAGGGCGGCCGCGAGCTGGGCCAGAACCCGGAGAATGGCCGCACCATCGTGGCCAAGGAGGGCCGTTTCGGCCCGTACGTGACCGAGCAGGTGCGTGACGACGAGCGCGAGAAGGCCGAGGCCGAAGCCGAGGAGATCGTCAAGGAGGAGCGCGCCGCGGAGGATGCCCAGCGCGCGGCCGAGGGCAAGCGCGCGAAGAACTGGGAGACCAAGACCGCGGCGAAGCAGAAGGAAAAGCGCATTGCTGAGTACGTTGAGGAGAAGCTGAAGCCGGGCACGGCCTCGCTCTTTGCTTCGATGGAGCCGTCCAGCGTCACGCTGGAGGAAGCACTCAAGTTGTTGAGCCTGCCGCGTGAGGTGGGCGTGGACCCCTCGGACGGCGAGGTCATCACCGCGCAGAACGGCCGCTATGGCCCGTACCTGAAGAAGGGCAAGGACTCGCGTTCCTTGGCCAAGGAGGAGCAGATCTTCTCCATCACGCTGGATGAGGCGCGCCGCATCTATGCGGAGCCGAAGCGCCGTGGCCGTGCTGCCGCGCAGCCGCCGATTAAGCAGCTGGGTGATAACGACGTCTCCGGCAAGCCGATGACGGTCAAGGACGGCCGCTTTGGCCCGTACGTCACCGACGGCACGACGAATGCCTCGCTGCGCCGTGGTGACGATCCGGAGCAGCTTACCGACGCCCGCGCGAACGAGCTCCTCTCCGAGCGCCGCGCCAAGGATGCCGCAAATGGTGGGGCGAAGAAGTCGACGAAGAAGAGCACTAAGAAGTCGACTAAGAAATCGACCAAGAAGGCTACGAAAAAGTCGACCAAGAAGGCCACGAAGAAGCCTTCGCCCGGCACCAAGAACGTGGTCAAGGCCGGATCGCGCAGGAAGTAGCAGGACATGAAGACCAGCTTCGCGCGCGACATGGTGGCTCGCACTCAGGAGGGCACTGAGGCTCTCCTGCGCGCGGTGGGCCCGGCCTTTACCGGCCGCGATCACTTCACCCTCGGCGCGCTCGCTGCGGGGGAGACTGCAGTCTGGTCACGCCTGTTTAACTGGCGCACGCTCGGCACGGCCACGACGGCCGCTGTACCAGTGCTGTTGGCCCTGCGCCCAGACTGCGCACCGGCGACCCGCGTGGGGCTCATCGCCGCTTCGCTTGGCCAGGCCGCCAAGCGCGGTGAGCCAACGACGTTCGGCGTGACGTGTGTCGGCGTGCAATACGCATCCTTCGCGTGGGGGCTGCGCGGTGCGCGCAACGATGCGCTGGGCTGGGGCCTGCGTGCTGGGGCGTGGGCCGCAGGCATTGCACTGTCCCGTACCGGGGGCGAGCGCCTTGCCACGGCAGTCGCCGGAACCCCGGCGGCTGCGCTCTCCGCGCTAGCCGGTGACCCAGCCCTGCGCGCTGCTGAATCTACGCAGGGGCTGAGCCACGGCGCTAACCTGCTTCTGGCCTCTGAGGCGCTGACGGTCCTGAACCCGGCTGAGCAGCGCCGGGATGCGGGCCTGCGTGGCCGAGCCCTGGATGCGGCGCAGTCGGCGGCGCAGACGGTAGGCCTGGTGCTGCTGGTGGATGGGCTGGCGCGGAAGGCGCGGGGTTAGGCGCAGCACCTAATTCCGGGCGCATCGTCTTGCCATAGGACAAGCGGCGGTGCACCCACTCGAAGGGCCCGGGCTTTCCTGCGGCCTCGAGCGCACAGGCAATGAGAAGCGTGGCCAGCCACACGCCGGCGGCCAGCGCTGCCTGGCCTGCGGCGCTGAACTCAGGGCCAATGTTGAGGGTGAAGGGGTAAACCAGCGCCAGGAAGAACACGGACTGCAGCACGTAGCCGGTCATGGAACGCTTGCCCAGCGCAATAAGCGGCCACAGGAACCACGGGCGCGCACCGCGGCGCTGCAGCGGTTCTAGGGCAAGTGTCGCCGCCGCCACGATGCCCGGCCCAGTGAGCATACCGATGCAGCTATTCGCCGCGTTGAGGGGTTCCGCCAGTGCTGGATCCAGTACCCCAATCGTCGACAAGCCCCAGGGCAGGCCGAGGAAGAGGATGATGGCTAGGGCCAAAAGGGTCCACGCCCACAGCTCGCGCTGATGACCCCCGGCCAAGGTTCCGCGGCGCGCCCACACGAAGCCCACGAGCATGACCGGCAGGACCATGGCGCCGGTTAGGGGAATGGACATCAGTTGGGCGCCGGCCATGATGGCTTGCTCACCCAGCAGCTCCCAGTAGGACTCGGCGGCAGTAAAGCCGCTGAAATCGAATTCTGAGGTATCGATGAACGCGGCCCCAATACCCATTCCGATGCCCGACACAACCAGTAGCGCACAGAGCCCGTAGGCCACACGCATGAGGAGCTTGTCGGTGAAAGAAAGCAGTAACGCAATGAGCATGCCCATCGCGCCATAGAGGATCATGATGTCGCCGGAAAAGAGGAAAAGGCAGTGCAAGACGCCGAACAGGGCGAGAAAGCCATAGCGTTTTGCCAGCACGGCCTGTGCGCGGCGAAGCGGGAAGCCTCGCCGCCACAAGCTCATCGCAATAAGCCCCACGCCAAAGCCGAGGAGCGTGGAGAACATCGGCAGGCCGCGCACGTGGATGAACATGGCGGCAAAGACCACGTAGATCTTGTCCGCGAGCGTTTCCACGCCGCCGAAATAAACATCGGGGCCATCGCCGCTGTTCATGATCCATGCAGTGCAGACGTTTGCCAAAGCAATGCCCAGCAGGGCCATGCCGCGGGCGACGTCGGGGACGAGGAGGCGAGGACTCGAATTCTGACGTGGCGGATGGGGCTGATGTGGCTGTTGGAGCATGGCCCCGAAGCTACCAGAATCACAAAGACTTATTTATCCGAGGGCACGCTCCGCCAAGGTCGGGCGAATAGGGCGTGCCAGCTGCGTCATGCGGCGGCGCCCGCGCAGCTCAATAGACTTCATGAGCGTCCAGCGCGCTTGCTCCGCCTCGTTGGCACCGCGCAGCGTGGCGGAGTTCGTGAGCACCTGGCCGGGCGTGTCCTTGGCCAGCTCGGTGAGACGTGCGGCCTCGTTGACGGCATCACCAATGACCGTGTACTCGAAGCGGTCCGCGCCACCAATGTGGCCAGCCACCACGTGGCCCGCGGCCACGCCGATGCCTGCCTGCAGCCGCAGCCCGCGCAGCTCCTGGCGCAATTCACGGGCGGCCTGCAAGGCCATGGAGTTGGCGTCGTAGACCGTCAGCGGGGCACCGAAGACGGCCAGAGCGGCATCACCCTGGAATTTGTTGATGATGCCCTTGTTGCGGTGCACCACCTCAACGACGTGCTCGAAGAACTTGTTGAGCTCCTCCACGACCTCCTCCGGGGTGTGGTTGACGGCGAAGGTGGTGGAGCCGATGACGTCGATAAACAGCACTGCCACCTTGCGGTCCTCGCCGCCCAGCTCCGGGCGTTCCTCAAGGGCGCGCTGTGCCACCTCAGTGCCGACGTAGCGGCCGAAGATGTCGCGCACGCGCTGGCGCTCACGCAGGCCGCGCATCATCTCGTTGAAACCGGCCTGCAGAACGCCGAGCTCGGAGCCGTCGTAGATGTCCACCTGGACGTCGTTCTCGCCGCGGCGCACGCGGTTGATGGCGTCCTGCAGCTCCAGGATCGGATCCACCACGCTCATCATGGCGAACATGGTGCCGATAAGCCCCGTGCCCAGCGCCGTAATACTCAGCGCGATGATGGCGGGAATGATATCGGCGGTATCGGCGGTGAACATCCCCATCTTCTGACCAAGGTGCACCAAGATGATGCCGATGAGGGGGATACCGGAGGTCATGAGCCACGTGGACAGCAGCCGGTACTTAATCGGCGGCTCCAGTGTGGAATCCTCGAAGCGCCGGGCTACGGCCTCCGCCGCCACGGGGCGTACGAGACGCTCTGCCTGCAGGTACGTCAGGAGAACGATGAGGCCGCCGGCCAGCGCAGCGGAAACGCCCACGGCGACGGCCAGCCGTGCCGAGTGCTGGGCCGCCAATATCACCGCCAAAACAATGCCCAGCAGCCACACACCCGCGGCCACCCCGGCTTGGTAGAGCGGGATGCGCAGGACCAAGTTGCGCACCATGTTGGGGTCATGATCATCGGGGCTGCGCTGCCAGTCCAACACCGGCCGGAACAGCCGCAGGGTCACCGCGATGCCAATGATGACAGCGAAGGTCACGAATAACGTGCCATAGGTCCACAGATGGGGCGTGTGGGCGATGAAGTCGGAGATCTCCGGCATGGGCAGAAAGAAGACCACGAAGGTCATGATCGCAATGGCACCGATGATGTTGGAGCCAAGGACGAGCGCGGCGTACATCGGCCATTGAGTACCCCATAACCAGCGGGCGCCACGCATCAGTCTATTCATGATTACTCACTTTAGTTATCCCAGTAGGCTAGGGCGAGTGAATACATCAAGCGTTGCAGAAAGGCTTGCCGACGCCCCCTCCGTCGCCCACACCATCCTCAGTGCTGCCCGCGCGGCACGCGGTGAGGGCGACCCGCGGGCGATGAGCCACTCTTGGCTTTTTACCGGTCCTCCCGGTGCCGGCCGCTCGCTGGCCGCGCAATGCTTCGCCGCAGCACTCATGTGCACGTCCGCCGACGAGAACGGCAACCCCGGCTGCGGGCGCTGCCCTTCCTGTCAGAGCGTCTTGGCCAAGCAGGAGCATACCGACTTGGTCTACGTGGATCCGCAGGAGCAATTCATCACCGTGGGCGAGGCTCGCGAGGTCATCGGGCGCGCGGCCAGCCTGCCTAGCGTGGCGCCGTGGCGCGTGGTCATCTTCAACAAGGCCGACCGCCTGCGCAACGAGGCCGCCAACGCGTTGCTGAAAACCGTGGAGGAGCCCCCGGAGCGCACCGTCATCATCATGGTGGCGCCCTCGGAGGACCCGGAGGACTTCTCGGTCACGCTGCGCTCGCGCTGCCGGCACCTGTATATCCCGGCGCCGAGTGTGGAGGGCGTCGTCAAGCAGCTCGTCGCCGAAGGTGCTACCGAGGATGACGCGCGCCTGGCCGCCGTGACCACCCTGCGCCACGTGGGCCGTGCGCGGCACCTGGTCAACGACCCCGCCGCGCAGAAGCGCCGCGCCATGGCCATCAACCTGGCCGAGGATGTCTTCCACGGCTCCCAGGCCTTTCAGTCCGTCACAGCGCTGCTGAAGTTTATTGAGAAGGAAGCCAAGGACTCCCACGCGGCGGCGGAGGAGGCGGAGCGCTCCAAGATTGAGCAATCCTTCGGTGTCGGCGCTAAGGGCAAGGGCGCGACGAAGGCGCAGCGCGACGCCCGCAGTGCCCTGAAGGATATGGAGGAGCTCCACAAGAAGCGCGCTAAACGACGCATCTCCGACGGCCTCGACATCGCCCTCGTGGATCTCGCCGGTATCTACCGCGATGCGCTCATGCTGAAAGTTGGCGCTGAGGTGGAGATGACCCACCCGGACTTCGCGGGCCTAGCCGGTGAACTTGCCCAGCGCGTGAGCGAAGATGGCTTGCTGGCTGCTCAGTCCGCCATCCGCACCTGCCGCGAGCAGCTGCCGCAGAACGTCACCCCGCAGGTGGCTTTCGACGGCATGGTGGGCCGCCTGCGCCTGGCCTGTGGCGCGCGCTAACCAGCACGTGTGCTGCGTGCACACTACAGGTGATAGCCCGATTTCTTTATCAGCCCAGGCCTAGGCTAAACTCTCAGGCGGTGCATATACACACTGCATCGTGCCGCCTTAGCTCAGTCGGTAGAGCATCTCACTCGTAATGAGAAGGTCGCGAGTTCGATTCTCGCAGGCGGCTCCACTTAGACGTCGGATTTGATAAGTACCCTTTTGCGTTAGCGAGTATCGCTTAGGGGGGTGTGAAAAATCGCTTGCGTTAGCGGGTTTGGGTTTTGCGTTAGCGGGTATCTTGTTTGCCCTAGTAAAATGCGTATTCAGGGTTTAACGCGCTAACGAAGCGTTAAACCTAAGGCCGTTTCACGAGGAGGTGTGTGGTGAGATCGTATGCGTCCGGCGATGAACTAGCCGCAGAGATTACTAAGCGTGGCGAACTTTTTATCGGCGAGTTCGTAGGCGTTCCTGGCGATGGTTGGGACCGGCTGGTTGACGGTGTTGACCGCACGCCCCGGCAGATGATCGCCTACCAGCTTGGCTGGATGGAATTACTGCTCGGCTGGGAACGTGACGAACAAGCCGGTCTTGACGTGGTGACTCCGGCACCTGGTTTTAAGTGGAATCAACTGGGCGGATTGTATGAATCGTTCTACCAACGCTGGGAGCAGGTATCTACTGAGGATTTGATCGACAGGTTCAAGATCCTGCTTGGTGAGATAGTCAAAATGGTGGGCGGTCTAACCGAATCAGAATTGTTTAGTTCGGGTCAGCGTGCGTGGGCTTCTTCCACCCCGTCGGCGTGGCCGGTGTGGAAATGGGTGCATATCAACACCGTCGCGCCATTTACGACGTTTCGCACCAAAATCAGGAAGTGGAAGAAACTGGCAGCCTGCTAGCAATAGGCACGGTGATTTCAGTGCCGATTCTGAAGACGAACTGGATCTCGTTGGCTCCGATAACGGCATGGTCGATAAGCGCTGTCCACTGGGATGGTTGAAAATGCTGGATGGGCTTGTCGGCCAACTGGGTGTAGGCGGTTTTGATCGCAGTGGCCTTGGCACTCTTGGCAGCAATCTCGGCCTCGATGGCTTGTTTGCGGCCCAGGGTTTTCTGGTATCGCGCTTCTAGCTGGGTGTAGCGGGCGAGGTATTGGTCCTGGTCTTGCGCTACCCGCTGATTTTCTGCAACCAATGATTCAATCTCGCTGGCAAGAGCGCGGATTTTCTCGTCTAGGCGCTTGGACTCCGCTTCGAGCTGGTCTGTATTAAACATGGCGTCGATGACCTGTGGTAGGTGGCTTTGTCCGCGATAGGACCTGACCCCTGTTTGGTAGACACCTGATATCCAGCCCAGTTGGGTTGGGAAGAAAGGTAATCTACCACCATGCCTAGGTACTCCGAACAGTTCAAACGTGATGCTGTGGCCCTCTACGAAAACAATGAGGACCTCTCACTTCACGCGGCTTCAGCAGAGCTAGGAGTCAATCGCTCCTCACTTTATTCCTGGCTTAAGCAGTACGGCACCGGCAAGCGTGCCCGCACGAAGACCCTGCGTGACAAGGCCCAGGCGACGACTGATTCTGAACGGATCCGCCAGCTAGAAAAAGAAGTCTCTAAGCTGCGCGAAGAACGCGACATCCTGCGCAAGGCTGCTAAGTATTTTGCCGAAGAGACACGCTGGTAATCCGCTTCCAGTTTGTCTATGACCACCGAACCGAATACTCGGTCAAGCGGATGTGCCACGTGTTAAAGCTCAATCGCTCCTCGTTCTACAAATGGGTTAACACCCGCGAAAAACGCAGGTTAAAGACGTGTTCCGATGCCCTTATTGGGGCGAGAATCAAGACCATCTTCGATGATGAGCACGGGCTTTATGGTGCTAAACGCATCGCTGCAAGCCTCAACGACGATACGGACATTCCTCCGATCAACCACAAGAAGGTCGCACGCATCATGAAATCCATGGGGCTGAAAGGCTTTAGTAAACGGCGTCGATGCATCACCACCAGGCGCAAGCCTGGCCACCGAGTCATGCCAGATTTAATAAGCCGCAGATTCACAGCTGACAGGCCGAACCACGTCTACGTCGGCGACATCACCTACCTGCCGTGTAAGGGCGGCAAGAACATGTACCTAGCCACGGTCATCGACGCCTACTCGCGCAAACTCGTCGGCCATGCACTCGCTGACCACATGCGCGTATCGCTGGTTATCGAAGCTTTATCTCATGCAAGGAAAGTCCGTGGAAGCCTTAAAGGGGCAATTTTCCATTCCGATCACGGCAGTGTGTACACCTCACAGGCATTTAGGGACCACTGCGCCAAGCTTGGTGTACGCCAATCCATGGGAGCAGTGGGAACGAGTGCCGATAATGCCCTGGCAGAATCATTTAACGCCACCCTAAAGCGTGAAGTTCTGCGAGATAGGAAAGTCTTTGACAATCCCATCAGCTGCCGCCAAGAAGTCTTCCGATGGTGCATGCGCTACAACACCCGTAGACGACACTCCTGGTGCAATCTTCTAGCCCCCGATGACTACGAAGCACTCACATCAGCTACACTGACCCGAGCAGCATAGCTAACCCCCGACGTGTCTACTTTCCGGGGGTCAGGCCCCTCACCACACCGCTACCATTTCAGTCTTCTGAACACACCGGTACCAAAAACTCGCATCTGACAGTAGATTTACTACAGAATTGAATGCTATTTGTTGTCGTAGTCTTGGTCACCGGAGGCACCGTACATGGTGGTCTTCAGAATTGGCCCCAGAGTGAGGATAGAGGTGCCAAACCCTGATACGACAAGGGCCGCAGCTGGGCCGATGGCACTTACAACAGGTGCCCCGATGATGTATCCAATAAGCATTGCGGAGCTGTTAATTGAACCCATCGTAGAAAGGGCTTTGGGTTTCACTTCATCAGGTACGGATCCGACAACGATTATGCGTAGTGCGGCCACCTGAGCAGCATTGCAGACTCCGCCCAGGAGGAAACATGGGATGCAGAGCCACAATGAGGGAAATAGTCCAGGTAAAGCTATGAAACACCCCATAGCGAATCCTGCCCCGGCCAGGACTTTCCCAGCGTTCTGTGAGTGAAGGCGAGCTGAAAGCCGTGCGCCAAAGATGCGGCCCACGATAAATGCTTGGGCAATGATGGCATATAACGTACCGCTGACGTGGAGGGTCTGTGTCGCATAGAAGACAAGCGAAACGTTGAAAATCGAGGTGCAGATAATTGCTCCCCAAATGCTGGTTAACGCGGACCGAGCGCTTCTATTCTTCAGCAAAAGAGAAGGTGCTTCGAGGACCTTGTGGAGAAAACTCGGTGAAGAGTCTTTGGTTTCTGGATGAAGCAGGGGTTTCTGGGGCGAGGATTTATAAAGGAAATAAAAAGCAAGCAGCGAGACCCCAACGGCGCAGGCTTCGACGAAGAGCGCTGTCTGCAGGTTTCTTTGGTCCAGTAGTAATCCACCTAGAGGCGGGCCTAGGAATCCGCCGCCAAGTCGGGCTGTATCTAAGAGGGAGAAGGCTTTCGCCTCCTGTCCTTCGCCGACCTGAGAATCAGCGATGGTGAAAATGGATGGAATTGACAGGCCGCTTAAGCATGCGGTGACGAGGTTTCCAAGAATGAGGATCAATGGCTCTGGATAGGCCGCCATTGATAACAAGCCCAGAAGATCTAAGAAAAGTGCAGCAAGCGCAATGTGATAGCTGTTGAATTTGTTGAAGAGCGGGGTCAGAAAGGGGACTGCAAAAACTTGAGCGCAAGTACCCGAGATGAAGATGCTTGCCACCAACAGTTCGCCCTTGTTGAGTTCGGCGAAGTGGAGTGAAATCGAGAGGCTGGTCATTGACCCGCACACTGATAATAAAAAATATGTGGCGGTCAAGGTGTAGATAGATAAAAACTCTTTGCCGCCACTGTTTCTAGGGGGATGCATTTAGGCTGCAACTGTTTCGTTGCCCTGACTGCTGGACGGACCTGAACGTCCTACTGTGACTACTTCGGAAAGCGATTCGGAGATAACCATTATTTCTCCCATATGTGATGACGGTTATATTCAGCAAGATAATGATGTGTGTCTCATATCGCAAGGGTGTAGTTGGGGCAGGAAGCGATCTGCCCGATGAATTGCGGCATTACTTTGGTACACCCCTAGACCTGCCTGCCTCCACTTCAAGCGGAGGCAGGTCATGCACTGTGTATAGGAAAAAGTAGTGCTAGCGCTAGTGACCTTCGTTCTCGTGGGAAACACAATATAGAGCATGAAAAAGCTTGTGGTTGGCATGATTGCCGTGGTGGCCGTGATTGTGGTGGCGTTTGTCGGGTTTGTGGGATTCATGCAGTGGGTCGATGCAGACAGCGTGACCGGTGATGACGGCGTGGCTGCCGGATACAGCGCTGAGACAGGTGGCCCGCTGGAAGCGTCGTTCGCGGACGAGGGGCCACACGAGGTCGACGTGCGGCGTGACGGTGATGTGACCGTTGCGGCACCGACGGGCGCGGGACCGCTTCCGGCGGTGGTCATGGCTAATGGAACGAACACGCCGTTGAGCAGCTACCTACCCGTGGCGGAACACCTGGCTAGTTGGGGCTTCGTGGTCGTCGGCGATGAGACTCCCCACACCGGAACAGGGGAGAATGTCGTGCATCTAATCGAGCGATTGCCGGAACTGGATTCCCGTGTGGACCGGTCACGGGTCGGTATTTTCGGGCACTCGCAGGGCGGCGCGGGTGCCATCAACGCTGCGGCACAAGTGGAGGTAGCAGCCGTGTATGCGGCGAGCCCGGCCTCCTACAAGGTGGCGCGGTCCAATGACTGGGACTACAACACAGCCGACGTAGAGGAACCGCTTTTCCTGATGACGAGTGATGGCCGTTCAGACCGCTGGTTTGTTAGCCCGTGGGAAGACCTGCAGGAGAGCTATGAATCAGCTGGTGGTCCGGCAGTCATTGCCCGCCGCCTAGGCGCGGACCACAAGGACGTTTTAGAGTTCGGGGATGGTTACGCCACCGCGTGGTTCCGCTACATTCTTGCTGACGATCCTGATGCGCGAGACGTGTTCGTTGGCACCTCACCAGCGGGCGCCGGTGAGCTAGCTCGCAACGCGCTTTGGGACCGAGTGGCCACCCGCGGCTGGTAACTCGCGGGGCCTTTCGCCATCCCGCGCAGTGTACCGAACATGCTAAAAGTAACCCGTGCTCACATCCCCCTCAGAAGTAGGCGTGGTTCACAAAAATCGACAGCCCTGATAAATTTCAAGTGAATTGTCAACTGGGCTGTGTCACGCCAGCCCGTACAAACAGAATCGAATGAGTTATGCAGACAAAGGCGAAAGGCCACGTCGAGGGCCTCTACATTGATGAGAACTTCGAGCTGCGCGCCGGAGCCGTCACGTTCGGGGAGAACATTGAGGGCATAGTGCTTGGCGACGTCCCCGCAGCCGAGGCCGCCTGGCACGCCGGGGACCCGGATGCGTTGCTGTGGGTGCCCGGTTTCGTGGACCTGCACAACCATGGAGGCAATGGCGGGGGCTTCCCCAACGGCGACTATGAGCAGTGCCTGGCCGCCGCCCGCTTCCACCGCGCGCACGGCACCACAACGTTGTTGGCCAGCTTGGTCTCCGGCACACAAGAAGAGCTGTGTGCCCGGGCTGAGCTTTTAGCCCAACTGGCTGAGGAGGGTGAAATCGCCGGCATCCACATGGAGGGCCCCTTCATCGCGGCGGCCAAATGCGGCGCACAGGACCCTTCGCGCATCGTGCCCGGTGACCCGGACTTCTTCCGAGCAGTCATCGCCGCGGCCCGCGGCCACCTGCGTTCGATTACCTTCGCGCCGGAAACGGAGAACGTCGACAAGCTGCTCGAAGTCTGCGCGGAGCATGGCATCATCGCCAGCCTGGGCCACACCGAGGCCGATTACGACACCACGCTGAGCGTTATCGCCAAGGCTAAGGAGCTCGGCCTGACCGTGACTGGAACGCACCTCTTTAATGGCATGCCTTCTATTCACCACCGCGCGCCGGGCCCGGTAGCGGCCTTGCTCACCGCGGCGAAGGCGGGGGATGTGTCCGTCGAGCTCATTGCAGATGGTGTGCATCTTGTCGACGGCGCCGTGGACATGGCTCACAGTCACCGCGCCTTCGCCATCACTGATGCCATGGCGGCGGCCGGCATGGCCGATGGTGACTATGAGCTGGGTTCGCTGCCTGTCACCGTGAGCGGGGGAGTCGCGCGCGTGCCCAGCGGTGCTATCGCGGGCGGCACCTCTACTTTGTCTCAGCAATTCGCCAGCTTCGCCGCGCGCCATGGTCTGGGCGAGGCGGTGCGTTTTACCTCCACCACGGCAGCGGATGTGCTGGGATGCAAAGATCTCGGCCGAATCGCTGTTGACGCTCGTGCCAATCTGGTGGGTCTCAATGCCCAGCTGGAACCGGTGCGCGTCATCGTTGGCGGTGCTGATATCCCGCTCGACCGTTAAAAATCTAGACGTTAAATAAAGAAGCAACGAGGAAGGCAGCTCATGGACATACTTATTCGCTCTACCCCCGCCGAGGTGGCCGTGGAAGCCGCGAACATTTTCGCGCATTACGCCAACGCCGGGTCCACCCTGGGCCTCGCCACGGGATCGACCCCGGTGGCGATGTACAAGGAACTCATCGCCCGCTATGAGCGCGGCGAGGTGAGCTTTGCCCGCAGCCGCGCATTCCTGCTCGATGAATACATCGGGCTGGAGCGCACCCACGAGCAGTCCTACTATTCCACCATTCGCCGCGAATTCACCAGCCACGTGGATTTCGATGATGACCTGGTAAAAAGCCCAGCTGGTGACTCCGATGACCCTGCCACCGCCGCGGCCACCTATGACAAAGCCATCCGTGATGCCGGCGGCGTGGACATCCAGCTGCTAGGCATCGGGGCCAACGGGCACGTCGGCTTTAACGAGCCTTCCAGCTCCCTGACGTCGCGCACCCACGTCACTACTCTGCACCCGCAGACCGTGAACGATAACTCCCGTTTCTTTGACACCGTGGACGAGGTGCCGCGCTTTGCCGTCACTCAAGGACTGGGAACGATTAACGAGGCGCGTCGTCTGCTCTTGCTGGCTACCGGTAGCAACAAGGCCAATGCTGTGCGCGACATGGTGGAAGGCCCACTGTCTGCACACTGCCCGGCCTCAATCCTGCAGTTGCACCAGCACGCCACGGTGATTGTGGATGAATCCGCTGCTTCCCAGTTGGAGGACCGCGAGTACTACATTTTCGCCGACCAACATCGTCCGCACCGCCCACTCTTCTCCTAAAAACTCCATCTATTCCTTACTAATGTGAAAGGACTCCTCGCATGAAAGTCGATGTCATGGGGCCGCTGCAGCGGCTCGGAAAAGCCCTCATGGGCGCCGTGGCGGTGCTGCCCGTCGCGGCGATCCTCTGCGGTGTTGGTTACTGGATATCCAGCGCCGCCGGCCCGGATAACCTCGCCGCGCAGCTGCTCATCAGCTCCGGTGATGCGGTGCTGGCTAACCTGGGCTGGATCTTCGCCATCGCGATTTCCTTCGGCCTGGCCAAGGATTCCAACGGCGCCGCAGCACTATCTGGTTTCCTGGCCTTCGCCACGTTTATGAAACTGCTCGGCCCGGAGGCCGTGGCCGGCTACCGCGGCATCGAAGACCCCACCGCGTTGACCGGCGATGAGGCGCTGGAATGGGCCGCGGAAGGCTGGAATGCTGTGGGCGGCGGCAACGTCCTCTTCGGCATCCTCGCCGGCATCATGGCGGCCTGGGTATATAACCGTTTCCACGGCACTAAGCTGCCGGACTTCCTCGCCTTCTTCTCTGGCCGCCGATTGGTGCCGATCCTTACCGCGATCTTCGCCATGGTTGTCTCCGGGATCCTCTACTTTGTGTGGCCGTTCATCTACAACGCGCTGTTCAACTTCGGTACCTCCATCCAGGGCCTGGGCGCGGCGGGTGCCGGCATCTACGGCGTGGCCAACCGCCTGCTCATCCCGACTGGCCTGCACCACGCACTGAACTCCGTCTTCTGGTTCGACGTCATCGGTATCAACGACATCGGTAACTTCCAGGCCGGCCAGGCCACCATCGACGCCGCCGCGGCCGCGACCTCTGCCGCTGATTGCCCGGGTATTTGGGCCAACGGCCAGTGCACGGTCGAGGGCGTCGTGGGCCGCTACCAGGCGGGCTTCTTCCCGGTCATGATGTTCGGTCTGCCGGGCGCGGCACTCGCCATGTACCTGCGCGCGGATAAGAGCAAGCGCAAGGTCGTCGGCTCCCTCATGGCCGCCGGCGCTTTGGCTTCCTTCTTCACCGGAGTGACCGAGCCGCTGGAGTTCTCCTTCATGTTCGTCGCCCCGCTGCTCTACGTGGTGCACGCGCTACTGATGGGCCTGTCCGTCTTCATCGCCTCCGCCATGGAGTGGACCGCCGGCTTCGGTTTCTCCGCCGGTTTCGTGGATATGCTGCTCTCCTCCCAGAACCCGCTGGCCAACAAGTGGTACATGCTGCTGGTCATGGGCGTGGGCTTCTTCTTCCTCTACTTCGTCATCTTCTACTTCCTCATCGGCTGGCTGAACCTGAAGACGCCGGGCCGCGGCGAGGATGAGGCCGACGACGCGGCGGATTCCGTCAGCGGCGATGACAAGACCGCAGCCGATGCCGCGCGCATCATCGAAGGCCTCGGCGGCAAGGACAACATTGACTCCCTGGACTACTGCACCACGCGCCTGCGCGTGGGCGTCAAGGATCGCGCGCTTGTCGACGACTCCGTAATCAAGCGCGCCGCCGTCTCCGGCGTCATCCACCCCTCGGAGAAGAGCGTCCAGGTCATCGTGGGCCCGGCCGTGCAATTCATGTATGACGAGGTCAGTCACCAGCTGCGTCACGGTTCTCCGGCGCTGGCCACGGCGGGTGCTGCGAGCGCGGCTGGAGCTGCGGGTGTTGCAGCCAGTGTGCCGGCCAGCGCCGGCGTTAAGAGCGTCAACGGTGAGACGGACGTCGACGTACGCGCCCCGTTCGCGGGTGACGTCGTCGAGCTCTCCCAGGTCCCGGATGCGTCCTTTGCACAGGGCATGGTGGGCGAAGGCTTCGCCGTTATGCCTGATGCCGTCGATGCCTTCGACGTCTGCGCCCCAGTAGACGGCACCATCACCATGATCTTCAAGACGCGCCACGCCTTCGGCATGAAGACAGCGGACGGGCTGGACCTGCTCATCCACATCGGTATCGACACCGTGGAGCTCAAGGGCGAAGGGTTCACGGCCCTGGCCAAGAAGGGCGATACCGTTAGCGCCGGCACGCCGATCATCGCGGTGGAGGCAAGCAAGCTGCGCGAGCGCGGCGTCAACCTCATCACACCGGTGGTGTGCCCGACGGCCAAGCAAGTCACCGGAGTCGACATTGCCCGCGAGGGTCATGCCTTGCCAGGCGATGTCGCCGCAACCGTCAAGCGCAGCAACTAACCTGACCCCCTGGCTCAGCCCAGGAATAAAACTGCCCTAGTTGACAAAACCAGCGGCGCTCCATGCGGTGAGGAGCGAAGGTTTTGGCAACAAGGGCAGTTTTGGCTTGGGGGTTCTAAAAGCGTGGGCTAGTCGGTGTGGCTTAGCAGGCGCGGCACCACCTTGCCCGTGGCATTGCGCGGCAGCTTGTCTAGGAAGTGGACGTCGCGCGGCACGGAGTGGTCGGCGAGGTTCTCGCGGACCCAGGTGCGGATGGCGTCGGCAGTCACGGTGTTGCCCAAGGCATCGCGCGTGGTCACGGCCCACACGGCGATGCGCTGGAAGGTGGTTTCATCCTCCACGCCGCCGGCATGCACTTCCGCGATGCCCGGCATGGTTTCAAGCACCTCCGTCACCGACTGCGGGTGCACGTTCTCGCCGCCGACGATGATCATGTCATCGGCGCGGCCCACCACGTGCAGGTAGCCCTCGGGGTCGATATAGCCCAAGTCACCGATGGAGATGAGGCCATCAACCTTGTTGAGCGGAATCTTCGGGTTGGTATAGCCAATGAGCGCGGTGGAGTTGGTCAGATAGATTTCGCCGACCTCGCCGCGCGGGACTTCTTTGCCATCCTCATCGAGGATGCGCAGCTTCGTGCCAGAGGCAATCTTGCCGCCGATGGTTGGGTCCTTAGCCACCTCTTCCATGGTGGCCGTCGATGCCAGCGCCAGCTCCGTGGAACCATAGACGTTGCAGAGAATCGGGCCGAAGCGCTCGTGGGTTTCTTTGACGATCTCCGGGGTCAGCGCATGTCCTGCAGAAGCAATGAACTTCAGGCTGGAGGTGTCATAGGCCGAATCTGGGTCGGCCTGCACCATCTGGCGGAAGAAAACGGGGGAGGAGAGCAGGCCATCAAGTTGGTAGCGCTGGATGTCATCGAGCGCGGCCGCCGGGTCAAAGACGCGGCGGGTGACAATGGTGTTGCGCAGGCCCAGCGCGATGTTGAGGCAGGCCCAGCCCCACGTGTGGAAGATGGAGGCGGTCATTTGCACCTTCTGGTCCCCACGCCACGGCACCGCATCCACGATGGAGGCAACCACCACGGGCAGCGTGGGCTCTGGGCGCATAATGCCCTTGGGGATGCCGGTGGTTCCGGAGGACATGAGCACGATATGTCCGTGCTTAGGCCAGGCGGGAAGCTTCTGCTTCTCGACGTCCCGCGGGTTCACCACGATCTGGCGCAGAGTCGGGGCCTCGGCCAGCTCAGCCGGGATCTCCTCGCCGGACTCATGACCAATCACGACCTGCAGTCCAGCAACGGGGCTGGGGCTAGCGCTGTCTGCGGGGGCAAGGCGGTCAACGAATTCATCGTCGATAACGAGCACGTTGATGCGGTTTTCCTCAATGCATCCGGCGAGCTGCTCAGGGGAGGAGCCAACGTTGAGTAGGAAGATGTGCGCTCCGGCATAACCTTTGGCGGCCAGCGGGGTGATAATGCCGCGCCCATTGCGAGCCATGACGCCGAGACGGATCTCGTCGAGGCCCAGGGAGAGCAACCAGCGCGCGAAGGTCTGGGATTGTTCGCGCAGCTGGCGGTAGGTGAGGGCCCCGTCGTCGTCGATAAGCGCTAGGCGTTCTGGGCAGGTCAGGTATGCCTGCTCCACCTCGCGGGCGGTGGTGAAGCGGTAGCGGGCGAGAACCGGCGCGGTGGAGAGTACTGCCCGTGGGCCGCCAGCGGGGCTAATAAGGCCGGCGCGAAAGAGGGCGGGGACAAAACGCGCGAGAGCGGCGGCATGGAAGGTGAGATCAGAAAGCTTCATAGGGTTCTCATCGTAGGGAAGGGGTAGAAGGTTACGGGGGAGGCGGCTAACGCGCCTGTTTTTAAAACGACAAATTGTTACAGTTGTTGCTATTGTTACACAAGATTAACTGCTAGCTTAGTTTAATATGGTTTCGGTTAAGAACATACCCTTTTCTTGAAAGGACATCAGTCACGTGAAGTTTACTCAGCGCATCACTGCCCTCTGCGCCTCCCTCCTCGTGGCAGTAGGCCTGTCCCAGGCTCCGCAGGCCGCCGCCGGCGAGCGAAACCTCGTCGCCTTTGGCGATTCCGTATTGGCGGATCCGCAGCTGGATGTTTACCTCTCCTCGCGCCTCGGCTCCTCCAACCGTAACCCGAGTCTCGACTGCCCCTCCGGCAATAACTACGCCAAGCGCGTCGCGTCCAAGCTGGGCATGCCGGTGGCGGATTTCTCCTGCTCCGGTGCGGTCTCGATGTCCCAGGGTCCGCAGATGAACGCGCAGGTCGATGATGCCATCCGCCGCGGTGCGCTCAGCCCGGACACCCAGCGCGTGCTCTATGCGGGCGGCTTTAACGATACGTATAACAATGCTCAGCTTTCCGACGCCGACATGCGCGCCCGCTTTGTTGGCGCAAATGCGCCGATTATCAACAAGATTCGTGCAGCGGCCCCCAATGCCCGCATTCAGATCGTGGGTTATCCGACCATCGGCTCCGGTGACCGCTACTGCCTCCTCCACTTTGGCCCGAAGCCGGCCGATGCCACGGCCCTGCCGATGGTACAGCGCTATGAAAACGTCACGCAGTGGATGCAGGTGGACCTAGCGCACGCGACCGGCACCGAGTTCGTGGATATGAAGCCGATGACCTGGGATCGCGGTATGTGTGCCGATGCCGATAAGCGGTTGTGGGCGGGTCTGGTGGACTTCTCTGCCGGCCCGGGCAACCTACCGCTGCACATCAATGCTCGTGGTCACGAGTTTGTGGCCAACCATCTCGCGAGCTTCTAGAAACGCGTTCTTATGACTTTAAGGCCCGGGCAACGGTGCCCGGGCCTTTCGCGTACCCTCGCGGACATGACTGTTAATGAAAACCTAAATGAAAATAACTCCCAGCAAGGCTCGGAGGTTGTCCGCGGCGTGATTGCGCGCGCGAAGGGCGAGCCCGTCGAGACCGTGAACATTGTTGTACCCGCTCCGGGCGAGCACGATGTCGTGGTCAAGATTCAGGCCTGCGGCGTCTGCCACACCGACCTGGCTTACCGCGATGGCGATATCGAGGATGCCTTCCCGTTCTTGCTTGGGCATGAGGCGGCGGGCGTCGTCGAGCGCGTGGGCGATGCTGTTACCCACGTCGAGGTTGGGGACTTCGTGGTCCTGAACTGGCGCGCGGTGTGCGGCGAGTGCCGCGCCTGCAAGAAGGGTGAGCCGAAGTACTGCTTCAACACTCACAATGCGTCCGCTCGGATGACGCTTGCCGAGGGCGACGCCGACGCCGGCACGGAGCTCACCCCGGCGCTCGGCATCGGCTCCTTCGCGGAGAAGACCCTGGTTCATGAAGGCCAATGCACCAAGGTCAATCCGGAGGCAGACCCGGCCGCCGCGGGCCTGTTGGGCTGTGGCGTGATGGCAGGCTTGGGTGCTGCGGTCAACACCGGTGACGTTAAGCGAGGCGAGTCCGTCGCGGTCTTCGGCTGCGGTGGTGTCGGCATGGCAGCCATCGCCGGCGCGGTGCTGGCGGGTGCCTCGAAGGTCATCGCCGTGGACCTGGATCCGGACAAGCTGGAGCTGGCCAAGCAGTTCGGTGCTACCCACACCATCGCGGCGAAGGATAAGTCTGAGGACGAGGTCATCGAGGCGGTCCGCGAGCTCACCGATGGTTTCGGTACCGACGTGGCTATCGATGCCGTGGGCATCCCAGCCACCACCCGCCAGGCCTTCTACTCCCGCGACCTGGCCGGCCGCATGGTCATGGTGGGCGTCCCGAACCTCACCAGCCGCTTCGACGTCCCAGCCATCGACTTCTTCGGCCGCGGCGGTTCCCTCAAGTCCTCCTGGTATGGCGACTGCCTGCCGGAGCGCGACTTCCCCATGTACGTTGACCTCTCCCTGCAGGGCCGCTTCCCGCTGCAGGACTTCGTGTCCGAGCGCATTGGCCTCGACGACGTGGAGGAGGCCTTCGCTACCATGAAGGCTGGCAAGGTACTTCGATCCGTAGTGGAGCTGTAAATGATTATCGAACAGTTTGTAACCTCAGGAAAGTTCCGCCTGGATGGCGGTGAGTGGGACGTGGACAATAACGTCTACATCCTGGCCGCAGGCGGCGCGTCAAGCGACGCCGAGTGCTACATCGTCGATCCTTCCCACGACGCCGAGCGCGTCATCGACGAGGTAGGAAAGCGCACCGTCAAGGGCGTTATCCTCACCCACGCGCACAACGACCACTGCGAGCTCGCCCCCCAGGTGGCTGAGCACTTCGGTGTGTCCGTGTACCTGCACCCGGATGACCGCCCGCTGTGGGAGGAAACGCACGAGGATGCGACCTTCGTGCCGCTGGAGGATAACCAGCTATTCACCGTGGGCGATAGTGACTTCGTGGTCTTCCACACGCCTGGTCACTCGCCAGGGTGCGTGGTGCTCTACATCGCGGACGAAGCCACGCTTCTGTCGGGAGATACCCTCTTCAACGGCGGTCCCGGCGCCACCGGCCGCAAGTACTCCGACTTTGACGTCATCATCGAGTCCCTGCGCAACCGCGTGCTGAACCTTCCGCCGGAGACCCGCGTCCTGCCGGGGCACGGCGACGAGACCACCATTGGTGCTGAGGCTGCGCGTATCGACGAATACATCGCACGCGGCTACTAGGCCGGGGTGCGGGCAGCCTTGATGCCTGCCACCACCGTGGCGGCAAGTGAGAGCCCGAACCATACCCACGCGTCAGCGACGCCCGCGCTCACAGCGCGGGCTTTTTCTTGCACCGCGAACTGCGCATCCGTACTCAAGACCGCGGGCAAGGTCGCGGTGCCATAGCTGGCAATGAATAGCGCGCCGATGAGCACGAAGAACGCGCCCGACACAATGGACAAGGTGTTCGTGCGCACGGGGCCGAGGACCACCTCGCGTCCGCGCAGCCAGGACCACGAGCCCACATTGAGGCGCTCCCACAGCGCCGCCAGAACAAAGAGCGGTGCGGCCATGCCCGCGGCATACGCCACCATGATGATCCCGCCGTAGAGTGCGCTGCCGGATGCGGCTGCAGTGGTGAGCACAGCACCTAAGAGTGGGCCCGCGCAAAAGCCCGCGAAGCCATAGACCGCGCCGAGCAGAAACACCTTGCCCCGCGCCTTACTGGACAGGGCATCCATGCCGGGGATGCGGAAACCGCCGCCCAAGGCGGTAAAGATCCCCAGCGCGATGATGATCCAGCCCGCCACCGTGATGACCTGGCTGCGGTATTGCGCGAGGATTGCAGCCAGTCCCATGCCGATGGGCACGAGCGTGGTGCACAGGCCTAAGAAAAAGACCAGGGTTTTCAGCAGCAGCTGGCGCTGCGATTCAAAAGCATAGGCAAAGAAGGCTGGCACCAACAGCGCTGAGCAGGGGCTGATCAAAGTCAGCACACCGGCGATGACGGCGCCAAAAACTCCGATACTCATACGCTCACCCCCACTGCATAGCCGCCTAAGAACGCGGTCAGAACCACGAGCGCGATGAAGATCCACACGATGAGTGGCGGCTTATCCATTGGCCGCCTTCCCTAGCTGTTCCCGGATGGTCTGCTCAAAGACTTCCGGTGGCTGCGCTCCACCAATGAACTGATCCCCCACCACGAAGGCCGGGGTGCCCGTAATACCAATCTGGGAGGCGTAGCTGGTGGCCTTCTCGATGACCTCGGTGTAGGTATCATCCGTGGCCTGCTGGCGGAACTTATCCAAGTCCGCAACGCCGGCCTTCTCGGCGAACTTCATGAAGTCCTCGATGCCGAATTCCGGGTGGCCGCTGATGTCCTTGCTAGCGGAGTAGAGCTCGTGCTTGAACTCCTGGAACTTGCCCTGTGCCGCGGCCGCGCGCCCGGCCTTAGCAGCCTCGACGGCGGCAGGGCCGTTGACGGGGAAGTCATTCCACTCGATGCGCACCAGGCCCTTCTCCACGTACTTCTTGAGGAGGTCTGGCTCAGTGACATTGGCATGGCGGGAGCAGAACGGGCACTCGAAATCGGAGAACTCCGAAATCACCACGGGTGCATCCACCGCTCCCACGGCGAAAGGATCATCCTCCTTCTTGCGGTGCACCACCGTGATATCGCCGCTCTTGGTGTCACCGCCGGGGCCGAATACCATCGGGTCCCCCTTCCCGTCGGAGAACTTCGTGCCGGGCGTGGCCTTGTCGGCATCCTTTGCCAAGTCTTCGGTGGGCGCCGCGCTCGTCGAAGTCTCCTGCGCCGCTTGAGTCCCGGCATCGCCGGAAGAATTGCGCTCTGCCAGAAGGAAGCCGATGATGACGGCCAGAATGACAACGAGCACCAACAGGCCCCACGCCACGGGGCTGATGGTGGATAGCGCTGATTTCTTGGGATCGCTGGTGGGGCGAGAGGATGAAGTAGGCATGCGATTACCTTAACGCGTCTAGGCCCGTTTGGGTGATGCTGGCTTCTGATACTGCGTGGGGACGCTTTGGCAAGTACGGATCGATCAAATTAGGTCCCAGATCCCGTGGGTTTTCGGTCCTTATTTGATCGAAATGCACCTCGGCCTCAACTCTCTTGGGCAGCGGCCAGGAGATAGCGGCCATAGCCGGACTTCAGGAGGGGCTCGGCCAGCTCGGTGAGTGCGGCGGCATCGATGAAGCCCTCCTCGAAGGCGGCAACCTCCGGCGAGCCGATGACGGTGCCGGTGCGCTTCTGCATTACCTCCACGTAGGCCGAGGCCTCGCTCATGGAGTCCACTGTGCCGGTGTCCAGCCAGACATCACCGCGCTGCATGCGTTTGACGCGCAGCTGCCCGCGGCGCAGGTATTCCTCGTTGACGGCGGTGATTTCTAACTCCCCGCGTGCGCTGGGCGTAATGGACTTAGCAATCTCCACCACGGAATTGTCATAGAAATACAAGCCCACCACGGCGTGGTTGGATTTGGGCGCGGCGGGCTTTTCCTCGATGGACAGGGCTTGGCCAGACTCATCAAACTCGACAACACCATAGCGCTGCGGATCGGAGACCTCGTAGGCAAAGATGATGCCGCCGCCCGGGTGGCTGCACTCATTCAGCGCCGTGGAGAAGCCGTGGCCGTCAAAGATGTTGTCACCCAAAACTAGGGCCACGTCATCCTCGGCGATGAAGTCCTCCGCAATGAGGAAGGCCTGGGCCAAACCTTCGGGCCGGGGTTGGACAGCGTAGTGCAGCATGAGGCCGAGCTGGGAGCCGTCGCCAAGCAGGCGTTGGAAGGCGGCCTGGTCTTCTGGGGTGGTGATGATGAGGATCTCGCGGATACCGGCCTGGATCAGGGTGGTCAGAGGGTAGTAGACCATCGGCTTGTCATAGATGGGCATGAGCTGCTTCGAGATGCCCTTGGTGATGGGGTAGAGGCGGGTCCCTGAACCGCCAGCGAGGATGATGCCCTTCATGGGCTTCAAGCTTAACGGAGGGGTCCCGCGCCGGGGTGCGGCGGCGCGGGCTGGCGAACATAACACTTAACTTCCCACTCAACATAACACCTGGGAAGCTAAGTGTTATGTTAAGTGTTATGCCGGGTAAAGGCCCAGGTAAAGCGCTAAAGCGGCCCGCCAATTCATCGGCTTAAAGCCGGTGGCTTCAATCTTGGACAGGTCGAAGGTGGACTCCTTCGGGCGGGGAGCTTCAGGCCCGGCGATCTCGCGGTACTGCTCGGTGCTGACCGGCGTGACACCAGCGGGGTCTTGGCCCACGCCGGTGAAGACGGCCATGGCGATTTCATCGCGACCCACCGCATCACCGGAGTTGGAGATGTTGTACACGCCGTACTCGGCTTTGGTCTTGAGCAGGTGGATGATGCCCTTGGCCAGGTCCTCGGCGAAGGTGGGGCGCCCGCGCTGATCATGGATGACGGAGGGCTTGACCCCCTTAGCCGCCAGCGAGCGCATCGTGGCCATGAAGTTGGCTCCATCGCCGAAGACCCAGGAGGTACGGATGACATAGTGGCGCGGCGCGGTTTGCGCGGCGGTATCGCCCGCGGCTTTCGATGCCCCATAGGCCGACAGCGGGGAAGGCATTTCATCCTCGGAGTGGACCTCGTTAGAGCCATCGAAGATGTAATCACTGGAGACGTGCACCAAGGTCAGGTTATTCTCCGCCGCAATGCGCGCGAGCTTCGCCGGGGCGGAAGCGTTGACCGTCCAGGCCGCGGCGCGATCGTCCTCCGCACCGTTGACATCGTTATAAGCCGCGCAGTTGATGATGGCGGAATACTGCTTCCACGGGCGGGCAGGCGGGTTGGTGATATCGAAATCCTCGTGCCCACAGAACTCCACCGCGCCCAGACCAGCGGTGGGCAGGAATTTCTTTAAAGCGCGGCCCAGCTGCCCGTTGGCGCCGGTGACCAGGATGCGGCGCGGGGGCATGGGGGAGACGTCGGCAAGCGCGGGGTGTGCCTTGTCTTTGTCGGAGATCTCCGTCGGCTCCAGCGGCCAGTCCACCATGTTGAGGTTGACGCAGGTGTAGTCCGCATCCGGGGACCAGTGGTCATTGACCAGGTAGGAGTAGGCGCAGGCCTCCAGCGCCTGGAAACCGTTGGCCACGCCGCGCGGCACGAAGACCGCCACGTCTTCGCGCAGCTCGTGGGTCACCAGCTGCCCGAAGGTGGCAGAGCCCTCGCGCAGATCGCACCACGCACCGAAGGCCCGGCCGGAAGCCACGGAGACGAGCTTGTCCCAGGGCTCCGCGTGCAGCCCGCGCGTAACCCCCTTCTCCGCATTGAAGGAGACATTATTCTGCACCGGTTGGAAGTCCGGCAAACCTGCCGCCACCATCTTCTCACGCTGCCAGTTCTCCTTGAACCAGCCGCGGTTATCCCCGTGGACGTCGAGCTCCACAATGAGCAGGCCCTCAATGGCCGTTGACTGCACCTTCATGGAAATTTACTGTCCTTGCTTCGCGTAGTTGGCTTCGACTTCTTCCTTGCCTGGGCGCCACCAGTCCTCGTGGGCGCGGTACCACTCAATGGTGGCAGCCAAGCCCTCGCGCAGATCCGTGTAGCGCGGGCTCCAGCCCAGCTCGCGGCGCAGTTTGCTGGCATCCATGGCGTAGCGCTGATCATGGCCCGGGCGGTCCGCCACGTGGATGTAGTTCGCGCGGCCGTCGTCAGTAGCACCCAACAGCTCACAGATCATCTCGATGACCTGGCGGTTATTCGTATCCTCCTGGTCGGCACCGATGTTATAGGTCTCACCGATGCGCCCGCGGTCCAGGATGGCGAGCACCGCCTCGTTGTGATCATCCACGTGAATCCAATCGCGCACCTGCTCGCCCGTGCCATAAAGCTTGGCGGGCTGGCTCAGAAGCAGGTTGGTGATCTGCCGTGGGATGAACTTCTCAATGTGCTGGTAGGGGCCGTAATTATTGGAGCAATTCGAAATGGTCGCCCGCAGCCCAAAGCTGCGCACCCACGCGCGCACCAGGTGATCGGAGCCGGCCTTCGTGGCCGAATAGGGCGAAGAGGGGTTATAGGGAGTCTCCTCCGTGAAGTAGGTATCGGCGCCAATCTCCAAGTCACCAAAAACCTCATCGGTGGAAACGTGATGGAAGCGCACATCGTGGCGGCGGCAGGCCTCCAACAGCACGAAGGTTCCCATGACGTTGGTGTGGAGGAAGGGCGAAGGATCCCGCAGCGAATTATCATTGTGGGATTCCGCGGCGAAGTGCACCACGGCATCCGTCTGGGCCACGAGCTTGTCGACGACCCCCTCATCCGCCACGTCCCCCACCACCAGGGTGGCGTCCACGCCGTCAAGGTTGGCGCGGTTGCCCGCGTAGGTGAGCTTGTCCAAGACGGTGATGTCTACGTCGGGCCGTTGCTGGGCTACGAGCCTCACGAAGTTTGCACCAATAAAGCCGGCACCGCCGGTAACAAGCATCCTGCGCATGGTGAACAAGTCTAGACCGGGAACTTGGGCAGCGCGGTGTGGTTGAGCCACTCGTCCAACAAAGCATCGACCGCAGCAGGATCTGCCGCTTCCTTCTTCACACGGCTGATGAGATCCTCCGGGGTGACCACGGAGTGCTGGGATGCGGTGAGGTAATCCCGGACCGTGCGGAAGAAGACCTCATCGCCCACGAGGCGGCGAAGTGCGTGAACAGTCAGCGCGCCGCGCTTGTAGACGCGGTCATCGAACATGTCGCGCGTGCCCGGATCACCGAGCACGATGTCCTGCTTCTTGCGTGCGAGCACTTGATAGTGCGAACGCGCCGATTCATGCACCGGACGGCCATGCGCGTGCTCGAACCACAGCCACTCGCAGTAGCAGGCAAAACCTTCGTTGAGCCAGATATCCTTCCACTCACTAAGGCCCACGGAGTTGCCGAACCACTGGTGGGACAGCTCGTGGGCGATGAGTCGCTCAAAGAGGTGGTCGCCCTTGACGTGGTTGGATCCGAAAATGGACAGGCCTTGGGCCTCCAGCGGGATCTCCAGCTCATCATCGGTGATGACCACTTGGTAGTCGGGGAAAGGGTAGTGGCCGAAGAGCGAGGAATAGAAGTCCAGCATTTCCTGCTGTTGGGCGAACTCTTCGAGGACTACCTGCTTCAGGCGAGCCGGCGCCCAAGCGCGGACGTCTCGGCCCAGGTCAATCTCTGAGTATTCGCCGATCTGCACCGTGGCGAGGTACGTGGCCATAGGGTGCTTGACGCGGTAGTGCCAGCGCGTCATGGAACCGCCTGCGCTGCGGCGGGAGACCAGCTTGCCGTTGGAAATCACCACGAAAGGATCGTCAGCGGTGATGCGAATATCGTAGGTGGCCTTTTCCGACGGGGTGTCATCGCAGGGGAACCAGCTGGGTGCACCGTTGGGTTGGCTGGCCACCAGGGAGCCGGAATCTGTTTCCTCCCAGCCGATTTCACCCCACGGAGTGCGCAGTGGCCGCGGCGAGCCGCCATAGCGAATGTGCAGCTCAAACTCTTGGTTCTCCACGATGGTGTCGGCAAAGGTCAGCCGCAGTTTGCCGGCGGACAGGCGAAACTTGGCCACGCGGGGTGCGTGTTTCGCCGTGATGCGGCGAGCCACCATGGCGCCGCCGAGGTCAAGCGTGAGTTTGTCAAAGTCCTCCAGCGCGCGAATGTGGAGGATGGCTTCGCCCTGCAGCATGTTGGGTTCCACGCGGTAGGTCAGGTCCAAGTCATAGTGGGTGACCTCGAAGCCGAGGTTGAAATCCACCCTCGTGTAGCTATCCCGAGTAAGTGCAGCGCGGTCGCGAGCGGCGGAGATATGCGAAAGGGCGGTAGAAAGCAGCTTCATAATGCCGCTATCCTACCGCCCTGTCTGGGTTATCCGAAGCCAGGGGAGCGAGCACGCCGCGCCAGACCGTGGGGCGACACGCTCCGCTCACTTTTTAGGAGTTGAAAGCTTCCTCAAAGGTGGGCCAGGACTTCACCAGGTCCTCGCGCCAGCCCGGCCAGGAGTGCGTGCCCACGTTGCGGAAGTTGTAGGTGGCTGGAATGTTCTGCTTATCCAGCTTGGCCTTGAGCATATGGGTGCAGTGGTTGACCGCGGCCTCGATGATGCCGCCCTCAACCTGCAGCTGTGCCGAACCCGCGTAGGCGGCCAGCGGGCTGTAGCCCTTGTTCATGTAGTAGGACGGGGTATCCTGCTCACCCGCGAAGCCCGATGCGGAGGAAATGTACAGCTTGGTGCCGCGCAGTTTCTCGGAGTTCATCAGGGCATCGTTGTAGCGGTTGTAGTCACCGCCCATCGGGCCCCACATCTGTTCCGGTTCTCCGCCGCCGCGGTTCACGGTGAGGCGCAGGAACTGGTACTCCGTGGGGTAGGCGGTTGCGGCGCAGCCGGCGAAGGAGCCAACCGCGTCATAGAAGCCCTGGTTGTGCTGCGCCAGCAGCAGGGAAGACGTTGCGGACATGGACATGCCGGCAATGGCGCGCTTGTTGCTTGCGTTCAGGCGAGACTCCAGCGGGCCAGGCAGCTCCTTGGTCAGGAAGGTCTCCCACTTCTGTGGGCCCTTGAGGTACTTGCCGTTGGGCTCCTCCAGCCAGTCGGTGTAGTAGGAGAAAGCACCTGCCTGCGGAACGACAACGTTGACGTCCTTGTCCGCGTAGAAGTCCACGGCATCGGACATGTACAGCCAATCGGAGTCCTGCTCCGCGGAACCGGCGCCGTTGAGCAGGTACAAGGTCGGGCGGTCCGGGTTCTTAGCAGGGATAACAGCCAGCGGAATCGCGCGGCCGTTCATGGCCGGTGACGTAGCCTCCAGCTTGAGAACGCGGGCGTCATCTTTGAAGTGCTCGTACCACTTCTGGCTCTGCACCTCCGGGGTGACGTTCAAGTCCGAGATGGTGGACAGCGGCGTGTCACCCGCAACCTGCTGCGGGGTGATGGTGGCCGCACCCGCAACGGGGCTGATAAGCGCGGCAGCGCAGAGCGCGCCGGCGGCGAGGAGAGAGCTAAGACGCTTCATTACGTTCCTTATTTAACAATCAATATGGCGAGTTGAGCTTACTGTTCGATGGCCTCAGGGGCTACTGGCCGGGAGTCGGCCGGGGTCTTGGGATCGTTCTCGGCCTCTTCCATATTCTGCTTATCGGCATCCTCAGCTTTGGCGTTAGCGTCCGTGTTCACCGCGCTTTCCGACGCCCGCGTGGAGACCGGCTCCACCGGCAGACCAAAGGCACGAGCGAAGGTGGGCCAGGAGGAGTTGATGTCATCGAACCAGCCCGGCCAGGAGTGGGTACCGGTATTGCGCAGGTTGAAATCCGCTTTGACACCTTCGCGCTGCAGTTTTGCCTGCAGGTCGTGGGTGCACGCATTCATCGCTGCCTCGATGACGCCGCCTTCCACCACCAGGGTGGAGGAGGACTTCAAGGCTCCGGCCAGGCCTTGCTTTTCAATCCTGGACGAACCCAAATCGTTCATTCCGGCAAACCCCGAGTTAGCGGAGACGTAGACCTGGGAATTACCCATGTTGTTCTTTGTGGCGTTGATGAGTCCATCGTTGTAGCGGTTGTAGTCACCGCCCATCGGTCCCCACATCTGCTCGGTGCTTCCACCGCCACGATTCACGGTCAGCTGCGTGTAGAAGTTCGGCAGTGGAGTCGAGGTGGCCGCACAGCCAGAGAAGGACCCGATAGCGTCA
The DNA here is from genome assembly GCF_039907205.1 of Corynebacterium sp. c25Ua_47. NCBI lineage: Bacteria > Bacillati > Actinomycetota > Actinomycetes > Mycobacteriales > Corynebacteriaceae > Corynebacterium > Corynebacterium sp. c25Ua_47. The sequence goes on from NZ_JASBOH010000003.1 coordinate 61,387, forward strand.
TAGAAGTTGGGGTTGTGCTGGGCCAAGACGAGCGATGAGGTAGCAGACATGGACATGCCTGCGATGCCGCGCTTGCCGTTGGCGTTGATGTGCTTCTCCAGCGGTCCCGGTAGCTCCTTGGTGAGGAAGGTCTCCCACTTCTGCGGGCCCTTGAGGTAGCTGCGGTCCGGGCTGGTAACCCAGTCGGTGTAGTAGGAGAATGCGCCTGCCTGCGGGATGACGACGTTGACGTTTCGGTCACCGTAGTAGTCATCGAGTTCTTGGGTGCCCTCCTTGTTGGGATCCAAGTCTTCGCGCGTGGTGGCTATCAGCCAGTCCATGCCCTGCTCGGCACCGCCAGCACCGTTGAGTAGATAAAGGGTGGGGCGGGAAGAATCAAAGGTGCCGTCTGGGGTAATTACTGCAAGAGGGACGGTGCGGTCCATCGCTGGTGCGGTGGCATTGAGGGCCTTGACGCTCTGACGGTAGTCCGGGTATTTCAGGACGTAGCCCATCCACTGCTTGCTGTCCGGGATCTCATTGACGTCAACGTCCTTAAAAGTGACGTTCTTACCAATGGCGTCTTCATATTCTTGGCGGGAGGGCGACGGGTTTCCGGCGGAGTCCTTGGGCAGGTACTTTTCAATCTCCCCGTAGATGTCGAGCTCGGAAATGGTGGACGGTGTGGCATCACCGCGGATTTGTTCCGGGGTGACCTCGGATGCGCCCGCGGTAGGGGATGCTACGGCGCCAAGTGCTAGGGCAGTGGCTGCCGCAAGCGTCGTGAGAGAGCGCGCAATCTTCATAGAATCTCGCTTTCTAAGTGATGAGCGGAAATGTAGGGGCAAGTGTAAAAGATGCTCCGGACACGCCACCCATGAGATGGGCAATAGTGCTGGTAGATGGGAATTTCAGCACCCCAAGATAAGGGTAACGTGTTTAAACATACCAAGATATTAAAGTTAATGGTGGTATTGAAGTGGAAACCGTGTCATAATCTTTCCGTGCGTTAACGTGGGCTATGTAACGCAATGCCCGGCCTATTCGTTAGTCGAACCAGATGCGGAGACCGTTACTGCGGCGGCCGTCCTGCAAGGCAGAAGGTGGCAGTGCCGCATAGTGACATCGCACGAGGCCGTGAAGGCTGCTAGAAGACCAACAGAAAGAAGAAGAATGAACCTCTTTGACACCATCCTCGTTTCCATCAACCAGGTGCTGGGCCAGTTCGCTCACTCCGGCTCCTCTACTTCCTCCAAGATCGCCCTGGATTGGGGTCTTTACTAAACAGCTGCGGGGCGTGCGGCCCCACGTTTCTCTCCCCCTAATCGCCCCCTCGGGTGGTTGGGGGTTATTTTGTGCGTTGTGTGCCCTCTACGCATCAGTGCACTGTGGCTTGCGTATCAGGAATGTTATGGACTGATACGAGAGCACAGCATGGGGGTGGTGGGACAGCGGGCACAAAGTTACGTATCCTATAGGGCGTGACTAATGAACATTTTGACGTTGTAGTACTCGGCGCGGGCCCCGGCGGCTACGTGTCCGCCATCCGCGCTGCCCAGCTGGGCAAGAAGGTTGCCGTTATTGAGAAGCAGTACTGGGGCGGTGTTTGCCTCAACGTGGGCTGCATCCCGTCCAAGGCTCTTCTTAAGAACGCTGAAGTTGCACACACCTTCAACCATGAGGCGAAGGCCTTTGGTATTTCCGGCGATGTTTCCTTCGACTTCGGTGTTGCGCACAAGCGCTCCCGCAAGGTCTCGGAGGGCATCGTCAAGGGCGTGCACTACCTGATGAAGAAGAACAAGATTACGGAGATCAATGGCCTCGGCTCCTTCAAGGACGCCAAGACCATCGAGATTACCGAGGGCGATGACAAGGGTAAGACCGTTACCTTTGACAACTGCATTATCGCCACCGGCTCCGTCGTCCGTTCCCTTCCGGGCGTGGAAATCGGCGGCAACATCGTGTCCTTCGAGGAGCAGATCCTCAGCGATGAGGCCCCGGATTCCATGGTCATCGTTGGCGCAGGCGCCATCGGTATGGAGTTTGCGTACGTTCTGGCCAACTATGGCGTAGACGTGACCATCGTGGAGTTCATGGACCGCGTCCTTCCGAACGAGGACAAGGATGTATCCAAGGCTATCGCCAAGGAATACAAGAAGCTTGGTGTGAAGCTCCTGACTGGTTACAAGACCACCGCCATCACGGATAACGGTGACAATGTCACCGTTGAGGTCGAGTCCAAGGACGGCTCCAAGACCGATACGCTGACCGTGGATCGCTGCATGGTCTCCATCGGCTTCGCCCCGCGCACCGAGGGCTACGGCCTGGAGAACACCGGTGTCGAGCTCACTGAGCGCGGCGCCATCGCTATTGATGACTACATGCGCACCAACGTTGAGGGCATTTACGCCATTGGTGACGTCACCGCGAAGCTGCAGCTCGCTCACGTGGCTGAGGCGCAGGGCGTTGTGGCTGCTGAGGTCATCGCCGGCGCTGAGACCCAGCTGCTGGGTGACTACATGAACATGCCGCGCGCCACCTTCTGCAACCCGCAGGTGGCCTCCTTCGGCTACACCGAGGAGCAGGCTCGTGAGAAGTTCGCTGACCGCGACATCAAGGTTGCTACCTTCCCGTTCTCCGCTAACGGTAAGGCAGCTGGTCTGAATGAGACCGCGGGCTTCGTCAAGCTCATCGCCGACGGCGAGTTTGGTGAGCTCATTGGTGGTCACATGGTGGGCTCGAACGTGTCCGAGCTGCTGCCGGAGCTGACCCTGGCGCAGCGCTTCGATCTCACTGCAGAGGAGATCGGACGCAACGTTCACACTCACCCGACGCTGTCTGAGGCTATGAAGGAAGCAGCCGAGGGCATCGGCGGCCACATGATTAACCTCTAAGAACTAAAACAAGAACACTCCCCCTCATCCCATCGACGTGAATCGGTGGCGGTGAGGGGGAGTGTTGGTTTTAGCGCCGAAGCGCGACTGGCCTTAGCCGAAGAGCTTGGAAGACAGTGCGAACGGTGCGTTGACGATCGTCAGCACGAGCTTCTGGATCTGGCCAAGGAAGTTCTCGCCAAAGCTGGACATAATAATAATCCTTTCTGTTGGTGATTATCGGTCGCTGACCATGATAGAACAACCGAGTCGGGAAAATCCATCAGATTTGGCAATGAAAACCATGGGGTGGGGCTTGTAGGACAATGTATAGCGCCGAGGGTTTGGGTCATAATTCCAGCTCATCGCACTAAGTAGGCCCCTTTCTTGCTTCAGTATCTTTCTTCGGAGGCTTTCGCTCGATGGAGAGTGCTCCCCAGCTTTTAAGATTCATCTGCGTTAACGGCGTAAAGATGGATGATTTAAAACCTGCGCGATTACGCCGTTAACTAGCTTTAGTTAATAGGGTGCCACTGCAGAGCGGTGGGCGTCGACGACAAGCTGTTCGTTAATGGCGGGAAATGCCCGCTGGGAGCAATTCTGGCGCGGGCAGGTGCGGCAGCCGGCGCCAATGGGAGTGGCGGCGGAAAGGGCATTGAGGTCTAGCCCCTGGGCGTACACGGTGCGATTAGCATGGCGTGCCTCGCAGCCCAGACCGATGGAAAAGAGCTTGTTCGTATCCCCAAAACGGCCTTGTGGGTAGCTCACCGTTCGTGAGATCCATAGGTAATTGCGCCCATCTGGCATCTGCGCCAACTGGCGGGAAATGGTGTTGGGGTGTGAGAAGGACTCGTACACATTCCATAGGGGGCAGGTGCCGCCGGAGTTGGAGAAGTGCACGCCGGTGGCGGATTGGCGTTTGGACATGTTGCCGGCGCGGTCAACGCGCACGAAGGTAAAGGGGATGCCGCGCTTGTTGGGGCGCTGCAGCGTGGAGAGGCGGGAGGCAATCGTCTCGTAGCCCACTCCGAAGACATTGCAGAGGTATTCCACGTCGTACCCCGACTGTTCGGCTTCGCTATGGATGAGGCCATACGGGAGGAGCGTGGCCGCAGCGTAATAATTGGCGATACCCCGCTTGGCCAAGTTGATGGAGGCCTCTGAAGTAAACGGTTCTTCCTCCACGAGCTCGTCGAAAAGCGCGCCCGCTTCGAGGAAGCCAAGCTCAGCTGCCATGCGGAAGGCGCGCTGGCCGACGCTCAGCCGGCTGGCAAGGCGAAGGGTCCCGCTGTCCTTGTCGAAGCGGTGCAGCGTGCCATCCATGCGATCGGTGGTGAGGATCTCCACGCCGTGCTGGGTGGTGAGTCTGTCGTCCAGAGCCTGTTCGATGTCGCGGATGTGGAAGGGGACGACGTCGAGCTCCGCGGAGATCGCCTCTGCATGCTGATCTAACTCATCGAGATAATTCTGGCGGGCATAGAAGAAATCCCGAACCTCATCGTGCGGCATGGACAGCGCCTGGTTGCCGTCGGAGCGGCGGGTATCGGTGGCGAGGGAAAGCTTGTCGCGGATATTGCGGTAGCGGCGGTGAATGTCGACGAGCGTGCGCGCAACGGTGGGGTGGTTGTAAACCAGTTCGGACAATTCCTGTAATTCCACGGGGGAGGGGCAGATTTCTTGGTCCTGGACGACATCTTGAATCTCGGCGAGTAGCCGCGAGTCATCGTCACGGGAAAAGAAAGTGGCATCCACACCAAATGCTTCAGTAATCCTAAGCAAGACCGGAACGGTGAGGGGGCGTACGTCATGTTCAATCTGATTAACGTAACTAGCGGAAAGCCCCAGCGTAGCGGCGAGGGAGGCTTGGCTGAGATCACGTTCGCGGCGCAGCTGGCGCAGGCGCGAACCTACGTATGTCTTGCTCATGTGAGCTAGGTTACCTAGTGCCTTTCGGTCATAACAATAGTTTTGCAAGGAATGTGTGAAGCATTTTAACTTCGCTGCGAAGTGGGGGTGTTAGCGGGGCGTGAAGGGGCGGTGAGGGGTGTGTACCAAGCGAAAGTTTGACACCTAAAGGGGTAGGGTCGTCACTCGAGTCACACCCTGTGACAAAAGTCTCAACCGCGAAATGTTTTCGCAAGGTTAATATTGCGTAAAGCGAAGTGATCAAGGTAGACCGGCATAAGTCGGGGGACACTTAAGGCAACCCTTGCCTTAACTCATTTCTGTCAGGGGCCTGTAGGTGGGGGAGGGGGCGTTAAAAGCAAAGGGATAAGTAGTGGTCAGCGCGCAGTCCTGCGTAAGGTAAGGGCGACAATGGAGGTGTCATGTCTGTAAAAAATCCTGACCGTGAAGCCCTTGCTCACGGCCGCATTACTAATGAAACGATTCGTCCTAAGCCAGGAATTCCGTCCTGGGCTTTGAAACTGACGATGGCAATTACCGGTCTGTTCTTCGCGCTGTTCGTTGTAGGACACATGGCCGGCAACTTGAAGCTCTACCTGCCGGCCCACAATGGCGAGGAAGCCATCGATGCCTACGGCGCATTCCTGCGCAGCATGGGTGATCCGCTGATTCCGAGCGGGCACCTTCTGTGGATCATCCGCATCGTCTTGCTGGCGTGCGTGATCGCCCACATTTACGGCGCCTTTGCGCTGACCGCTCGCTCCAAGGCATCCCGCGGTAAGTTCAAGCGCACCAACCTGATGGGCGGCATGGATTCCTTCGCAACGAAGACCATGCTGGTGACCGGCGTCGTGCTGCTCCTGTTCATCGTCTTCCACATCTTGGACCTGACGATGGGTGTTCAGCCGATCGCTCCGGAGGCTTTCGCTCATGGCGAAGTGAAGGCCAACATGATCGCTACCTTCTCCCGCTGGCCGGTGACCATCATTTACATCGTTGCCATGCTCTGCCTCTTCCTGCACCTGACCCACGGCATCCGCCTTGCGGCTTCCGACCTGGGCATTACCGGTGCTAAGTGGCGCGAGGTCTTTGTCATCCTGGCGTACATCGTCCCGGCCGTCGTGTGCCTGGCAAACATCGTTATGCCGTTGTCCGTCGCCCTGGGCTGGGTCAGCTAAAGGAGTTTTGAACCCATGACTAACGCGAATACTGAACTCAAGCGCGAGCACCCGAACTTCTCGCACCCGCAGTCCATCGTCCCGGGTGTCAAGCCGGGCCGCATCCTGGAGTCCCACGAGCCGCACGGCGTCCCGATGAAGGACATGTGGAGCTACCAGAAGGACCACATGGAGCTGGTCTCCCCGCTGAACCGCCGCAAGTTCGAAATCATCGTCGTCGGTACCGGCCTGGCTGCTGGTTCCGCTGCGGCTGCCCTCGGCGAGTTGGGATACAAGGTGAAGGTCTTCACCTACCACGATTCCCCGCGTCGCGCGCACTCCATTGCTGCGCAGGGTGGTGTGAACTCTTCCCGCCACAAGAAGGTGGATAACGACTCCGCCTACCGCCACACCAAGGACACCGTCAAGGGCGGCGACTACCGCTGCCGCGAGTCCGACTGCTGGCGCCTGGCTTATGAGTCCATCCGCGTCATCGACCACATGAACGCCATCGGCGCTCCGTTCGCTCGCGAGTACGGCGGCACCCTGGCTACCCGTTCCTTCGGTGGCGTGCAGGTCTCCCGCACCTACTACACCCGTGGTCAAACAGGCCAGCAGCTGCAGCTGTCCACCACTTCTGCGCTGTACCGCCAGATTGGCCTGGGCAACGTGGAGCTCTTCGCTCACCACGATATGCAGGACGTCATCACCTACAACGACAACGGCACCAAGCGTGCCGGCGGCATTGTGACCCGTAACCTCATCACCGGCGAGCTCAAGGCCTTCACCGGCCACGCAGTCATCCTCGGTACCGGCGGTTACGGCAACGTCTACCACATGTCCACGCTGGCTAAGAACTCCAACGCTGGCGCCATGATGCGTGCGTACGAGGCTGGTGCTTACCTGGCTTCCCCGGCATTCATCCAGTTCCACCCGACCGGCCTGCCGGTCAATTCCGAGTGGCAGTCCAAGACCATCCTCATGTCTGAGTCGCTGCGTAACGACGGCCGCATCTGGTCTCCGATCAAGGAGGGCGATGACCGTCCTGCTAACGAGATTCCGGAAGAGGAGCGCGACTACTTCCTAGAGCGCCGCTACCCGGCCTTCGGTAACCTCGTCCCGCGTGACGTGGCTTCCCGTGCCATTTCCCAGCAGATCAACAAGGGTCTGGGCGTTGGTCCGCTGCACAACTCCGTGTACCTGGACTTCCGCGACGCCATCGAGCGTCTGGGCAAGGACAAGATCCGCGAGCGTTACTCCAACCTCATCGAGATGTACGAAGAGGCCATCGGTGAGTCCGCCTACGAGACCCCGATGCGTATCGCTCCGACCTGCCACTTCACCATGGGTGGCCTGTGGACGGACTTCAACGAGATGACCGCCATCGACGGCCTCTTCGCCGCCGGTGAGTGCTCCTGGACCTACCACGGTGCGAACCGCCTGGGTGCTAACTCCCTGCTGTCCGCTTCCGTTGATGGCTGGTTCACCCTGCCGTTCACTATCCCGAACTACCTGGCTCACCACCTGGGTGAGGCCAAGCTGGCCGAGGATTCCGCCGAGGCTAACGACGCCGTTGCTCGCGCACAGGCTCGCATCGACCGCCTCATGTCCATCCAGGGCGAGGATCCGCACGGCCCGGCGTACTACCACCGCCAGCTGGGTGACATCCTCTACTGGGGCTGTGGTGTGTCCCGTAATGTCGAGGACCTCAAGGTTGCCATCGAGAAGGTCCGCGCACTGCGCAAGGACTTCTGGGCTAACGTCCGCATCACTGGTGACGCTAACGACATGAACCAGGTCCTCGAGTATGGTCTGCGCGTTGCTGACTACATCGACCTGGGTGAGCTCATGTGTATTGACGCCCTTGACCGCGACGAGTCCTGTGGTGCTCACTTCCGCGAGGACCACCTCTCCGAGGACGGCGAGGCCGAGCGCGATGACGAGAACTGGTGCTTCGTTTCCGCATGGGAGCCGGGCGCTGCTGAGGGCGAGTTCATCCGCCACGCTGAGCCGCTGTACTTTGATTCGATCCCGCTGATGACAAGGAACTACAAGTAATGAAACTGACACTTGAGATCTGGCGTCAAGCCGGACCGACGCAAGAAGGCAAGTTCGAAACCGTGCAGGTTGACGACGCCGCCGAGCAGATGTCCATTCTGGAGCTGCTCGACCACGTCAACGACGGCCTCATTGAGGCCGGCACCGAGCCGTTCGCATTCGCTTCCGACTGCCGTGAGGGCATCTGTGGTACCTGTGGCCTCCTGGTCAACGGTCGCCCGCATGGCCCGGGTCAGAACACCCCGGCCTGCCAGCAGCGCCTGTTCCAGTTCAAGGATGGCGACACCATCAAGCTGGAGCCTTTCCGCTCCGCTGCCTACCCGGTCATCAAGGACATGATCGTGGACCGCGCCAAGCTGGACCACGTCATGGAGCAGGGCGGCTACGTGTCCATGGATGCGGGTACCGCTCCGGACGCTGACACCCTGCACGTCAACCACGAGACCTCCGAGTACGCCCTGGATCACGCCGCCTGCATCGGCTGCGGTGCCTGCGTGGCATCCTGCCCGAACGGTGCTGCTCACCTGTTCACCGGCGCCAAGCTGGTTCACCTCTCCCTCATGCCGCTGGGCAAGGAAGAGCGTGGACGCCGCGCACGCAACATGGTGGACGATCTGGAGCAGAACTTCGGCCACTGCTCGCTCTACGGCGAGTGCGCCGACGTCTGCCCGGCTGGTGTGCCGCTGACCGCGGTTTCCGCGGTTACCCGCGAACGTGCACGTGCTGCTTTCCGCGGCAAGGACGACTAAGCTATAGTCATTCACAGGATTAACAGGAACGAGAGAAAGTTTCAGCCATGAGCGACCTCAACCCGGCAGTTGCTGATCACCACAGCGAGACCTACCCGGAGTTCTCCGGTAAGATTCAGGACTCCTACATCGAGGGATATGACCCCGTTTCTTACAGTGCACCGCACTCTTCTTTGCTGCGCACCTCCACCTGGGTGGGCATGGGCTTGGTTCTCTCGATCCTGCCGGCGCTGGGCATCCTGATCTGGGGCTTCGGCACCAAGCTGTACCCGCAGGGCACCGCCGGTGCTGACTACCAGATCAACCTGATTGTGGGCGCCATCGCCAGCGTCGTCGTAGCCATCCTGGCTATCGTCTCCGTCAAGTATGGCCGCCGCTACTACCGCCAGTACCGCAAGGAAACCGGCCGCATCAACTAGGCACCTCCTAGGCCGTTGAACGCCTAAGTTTCTGTACTGACACCACCACAACCCCCACCTCCAAACACACATGGGAGACCATGTGAGGAGGCGGGGGTTGTTGGCGTTTGGGGTGGGTGCTGGGCGGGCGGAGAGGGGGAGCGGGCGCTTGGCGACGCCCCTACGGTGCCATACGCGTGAATGGCGCCGCAGGGAGCGACGCGAACACTAACCTGACTTGGCTCAAATTAGTGCCGAAGGGTTGGGGCGGTGATGTTGTCGACGAGGGTTTGGATTTCCGGGGGTAGTGGTACGGCGGCATGGATGGTTTCGCCGCCAACGACGAGTTGAAAGCTGCGGTATTTCTTGAGTGTTCTCACGAGGCGTTTGATGGATTGACCACTGCGGGTCTCCATCAGGTGGGCCACGGCTAGGGCTGCGATGACGATGTTGAGGTGGGCTGTGATCGAGTCTTGTTTCCTGGCGTAGATTGGGCGTGCTTTCAGGTCTGATTTCGACATCCGAAACGACTTTTCAATGTTGAATAGCCTGCGGTAATGCCCGATAACCTCACTAGCGGGAAGAGTAGTCAGGTCGGTTTCATAGCCTTTAATTCCGGCTAGGGCTCGGTGTTTGGCGGCAAGAGCGTAGTTGACCTTCTTGTTTGGGGCGGAAAGATCGATATAGCGGTTGCGCTTGATTGCGATATCGCCGTCAACAGCGCGTTTGGCTTTCGCTATTTGCTTGCCGATTCCGCGCAGGCTGCGTCTAGCCCGAACATGGGAGTGCTGGAAGTGAGTCCTACAGCGGTGTCACAACCGGATGCAAGTGGGGGCGGCTGAAGAACTACGGCGAGAAACTCGTCGAGAACATCGTCCAAGCAGTCGCTCGTGACCTACTCGTCCACGCCATGACACTCGACGCAGACGGGTACGAATGCGACTACTACCGCAAAGATTAGACGCGCCAGAGAGGCAACTCGCCCCAGCTGTCAGGTGCTCCTGTGCGAGAAAACGGCACGATGGGATTGTGCGGGTAGGTGTGGAACAGCTTCGGTAGCCGGTCGGCTGGAGACAATTCCAGTTGGCGCTGCAAGTATTGGATAAGGGAGAGCTGCCCGAACACGCGATTCATTCCTTCAGCTACCGGAGCCAGCCTGACGTCATTGTTCAGTTTCGGTTTGATGTCGTAAACACGGTTGAACATCCTTGCATGATGAGCTGCGTAATTACGCAGAATATTCAAGGATTTCAGCCATGATTCAAGCTGAGGACCAGTTAGGCCGCAGGGCTCGGCAATCCGTTTGCGCACGATATTGGGTGACATGCCGTACAGGTACGACAGCATCCCCCAATCCATGATTTCGACAGCCGCCCAGATGGGTAGAGTCCCGCCATATTTGGATTTGTGGTGGGCGACGAAGTCCTCCTTCGACGCTTTCAATGCCGACTGGTACTTTCTCAGCCACACCTCGTGCACGCTACGCCCGTCTTTGTTTCGCTGCCGTGCCCGGGCGCTCAAACGCTGGGGATCCAAATAGATCAGCGGGTCAAGGCGACCCAGCTCGTGACCGAGCTTGGTTCGAATAGCCAACTCCACGCGATCAAGCTCGATGAACACGCTGTGGCGCAATTGTTCGTCAAACCCATAGAGGGCTACCACCAGGTCAAACGATGCTCCCTCAACGAATTCATCTCGGGCAGTGCCGTCGTCTTGGGAGAAACGGCGCATCGGGTACCAGTATCCGGACAAGCGGTAGTAGTTCAATTGAGCCAGCAGCGTCTCAGCATGCTTGGGATCATCCACTCGCATCCCACGCTGACGAAGCAATTCGACCTGTTCACCGTAGGTCTTGAACTGCTTCACCTGCTCCACGCACACCCCTGTTTGATACAAAAACGAAGACCGGCCCTGGACTCCCATTGAGGCGGGCAGCGGAACCGGTCATGTTGACTACGAGGTTACCTGGTTGATGACGCCGAGGCAAGAGCACGGGACATGGAGCCATCGGTACGATCCGAACCATCACCTCGGGCGGACAGGTCCTGTTCTGCGGCTGGGACGTGGCGACCGCCCTCGGCTACGCCAACACGAAAGATGCCCTGGCGCGTCATTGCAGGGGGTCGTTAATCACTACCCCCTTGAAACGGCTGGTGGCATCCAGCAGGTCAGGTTTACCAGCGAAGGTGTCCTATTACGACGTGGTGCTGGCGTCGCCGTCGCTGATCACCACCACCGAGATCGCCAAGGACTACGGCCTGTCGGCGAAGAAGCTCAACCAGATTCTGCGCGGGGAGCAGGTGCAGTTTCACCAGCCCGGGCGTTGGTTCCTCTACGCCAAGTTTACTGAGAAGGGTTACACCCAGTCCAAGACGTACGAGTACGACGAGGGCAAGACCTGCACCCACATGTACTGGACGCAGAAAGGCCGCCTGTTCATCTATGACCTGTTGAAGAACATCCGTGGCCTGCTGCCGGTGGTCGAGCGTGAAGGCGAGGACGCCAGATGACCACCACTGCGCTTCTTGATATCGGAATACCGAAGAAGAACGTCGAAGGATACCCTGACCCGACCTGCTACCGGGCCCTGAAAGCGATTCAGCGCGCCGAGATCGACTGGGCTCACCAGATGGACATCCCGAACCACCACCAGATCACCGACCAAGCCGGGCTGGAGCAGGTGGCCAGGTTGGATCACGTCGCCGCCACCTACACCAACGACCGGCGCTCGTCTGCGAGCTTCATTTCCTCGGACTGTGTCGTGATGGACATCGACAACGACCACACCGAGGAATCATCCAACTGGGTGACACTGGAGAAGCTCGCCGAGTTGATAGCGGGTGTGGTGTTCATGACCGCCACTTCCCGTAACCACCAGAAGGCGAAAGGCGTGCTGGCGGCTAGGTTCGGTTTCTTTGATCAGCAGGCGTTGGATGCCGGACGGTTCATCTACGGAACCACAAACGGGCCCTCGGCAGGCTGGCGTTCATAAAGCTAGGAGTCGATCTTAGTGTTGGTGGCAATCGAATGTGTCCGGTACGCCCACTAATGTTGATTAATGGATTCACTATTCCCCATCATTACGCAGACCCAAGGAGAACCAACCCATGACGCACCGCGCAGACGCAGGGCTTGAGCCGGCTCGGGAAACGTCGGCGGCGCAGACGTCGTTTGTGCCGCAGCCAGGAAACCAGGAGGCGCGCCGGGCGGACCTGCGCCGCTGGAAGGCGATTGCGCTGTCCTTCCTGATTGGTGCGGCGGTGATCTTTTTGGGGTGCTCGTGGTGGCAGGCGTCGGCAAGCGGGGCTCCCGTCTGGGTGGGCTACGTGCGCGCGGCAGCGGAGGCAGGAATGGTCGGTGGACTGGCGGACTGGTTCGCGGTGACCGCGCTGTTCCGCCGCCCCATGGGGCTGCCCATCCCGCACACCGCGCTCATCCCCAACAACAAGGACCGCGTGGGTGATGCGCTCAAGGACTTCGTGGAGGAGAACTTCCTCACCGCGGATGCACTCAGCGCCAAGGTGCGGGAGGCGGAGATACCGCTGTGGCTGGCGCGCCAGGGCGTGGAGCCTGGGCGGGCGGAGGAGGTCTCCGCGTGGATTGGTGAGCGCGCAGCCAGCGTGGTCGCAGACCTAGACCCGGCGGAGGCAGAGCAGTTCATCCGCACCCAAGTCATGGACCGTCTGGCAGAGCCGGAGTGGGGCCCGCCGCTGGGGCGCCTGCTGGAGGGCTATATCGCGGAAGGCAAGGCGCGGCCGCTGGAAGATGACCTCATTGAGTGGGCGCACGGCAAGATCCTCGGCATGGAATCCACGGTGGTCACCGCCATTGATGAGCGCATGCCCGGCTGGGCGCCGCGCTTTGCCCGCGAGATGGTGGGGGAGAAGGTCTACGCCGAGCTTGTGGAATTCGCCGATGAGGTCCGCCGCAACGGCAACCACGAAGCCCGCCTGGCCATTCGCCGCAACCTGTCCAAGCTGGCTTCGGACCTGCAGTGGGATGAGGACATGCGCGGGCGCATCGAAGGCATCAAGCAGGAGATGCTGGCCTCCGATCAGGCGCAGAAGGCGCCGGCGGCGATGTGGGCGACGGTCTCCTCCACGCTCATTGAACAGCTCACCGACCCAGAGTCCTTCCTGCGCCAGAAGATCACCGCCAAGGTGAAGGAATTGGCGCACCGCCTGCTGGAGGATTCCGAGTTCCTGGCCCAGGCCAACGAGCTGGTGGACAAGGCCGCGCGCTACGCGGTGGAGAAATTCGCCCCGGAGATCATCGCGATTATTCCGGAGACCATTAAGCGCTGGGATGCCCAGGAGGCTTCCGAGAATATCGAGCTCATGGTGGGCAAGGACCTGCAGTTCATCCGCCTCAACGGCACGGTTGTGGGTGCGCTGGCGGGGTTGGTTATCTACACTGTTAATCATCTGCTTTTTGGCGTCTAACAAGGAGTGACGACCATGTCCGTATTTGACTCAATCAAGAATGCCGGTTCCTCTGCTTTTGATGTGGCCAAGGATTTTGGTGGCCGTTTCAAGGAGGAGCGCCAGAACCAAGCCCAGAGCGCGCAGGCGGATCGCATTGCCCGCGCCGCCGATGAGGCGGGCATGGGTGATGGCACCGCGAAGGAAGAGTCCTTCTTTGACCGCGTGACCTCCACGGCCAAGAACATTGGGGAGTCTGTGTCCTCCGCAGCGCGCGAGACCCGCAACTCGGAGTCTTTTGAAAAGGCCCGTGAGGATTTCACCACGGCCTTCAACGAGACCCGTGAGGGTGTGCAGGGCGCTATCAACAACGCCAAGGAGCAGCGCGCGGAGGGCAAGCATGCCCAGCAGCCGCAAGAGCCGCAGAGCCCGCGCAACCCCTACGCACAGAAGCCGAATGACGATGTCATTGACGGCGAAGTAGTTGACGAAAACTAGTTAGTCTTTCTTGATGCACACTTTTCTTAACATTATTGCGTCGATACCGCACTACATTTTCATCGCGGTATCTCTCTTCGCCCTCTTTGGTGCCGTCCTAGCGGCGATGACGCGGGAGGATGCCTTCCGCGCCGGTGACCGCCAGAACAAGTGGGTATGGGTCGGCCTGCTCTTCGGCTCCGCCCTGTTGATGAACCTGCCGCTGCCTTTTGTCAGCTGGATTGGTGCCATCATCACCGGCGTGTATTGGTTTGACGTGCGCCCGCAGCTCAAGGCCATCATCAACGGCGATTATTCCTACTAATGCTGAATCTGCTTGAGGCCTCCGTGGAGGAGGTGCGAACCCAGTCGGCGGGGCAACAGCGAGTGCTGGTCTCCCCGCACCACGTGCTTGCCGCTGAGGGCGCCGAGCACGTTATTGCTGTTGCCGGTTATCCCACCGGCCGCCACCACTCCTTGGTGAAGGCGGCGGAGGCACGGCTGGCAGTTCAGTCAGGTGCCGCCGAGGTGTGGGTTGCGGTGGATGAGCTGCTAGGGGATGCCACCTCGCTCCTCTCCGAGCTCGTCACTCTCCGCGAAGCCTGCCCGCTGCCAGTGCGCTTGGGGCTCATTCTTCCTGAGCGTCCGGCTTTGCCGTTGCCGGAGTATGCGCGTGCTGCCGAGCAAGCGGGCTATCAGTGCCTCATTGAAACGGGCTCCGTCGTTTCAGACGACGAAGCCCTGGATACGCAGCTCTCCATAGAGAGCCTTTAATTCTTAATTAGCCGGTGCCTGCTGTGCTGGCGCGGTGGCGGAATCGAGTTCGCTCATCGGAACGTCGTGGCCAATGAGGGTGAGCGTGAGTTCGCCAGCCCCAACATCCACGGACTCGAAGGTCAGCTGCTGGCCCGCGAGCTGTTCCTCCATGCCTTCGGCCAAGGCATTCGAGATCGCGGAGGTCGCCTGCTCGGGCAGGTCGAAGCCGAAGAGCGATGCTTCCTTCGCATCGATGGCGAGCTTGCCGTCGCGAGCCTCCGGCTTGAGTGACAGCGTGGCCAGGCCACCGGCAAATTCCACCTCGAGGTCATCCTCGGCATCGTTGGCGGTAATCGCGGTGACTACCAGGTTGCCCAAGGCGTCATAGCCAGACTGCTCAGCAATGGCCTTTTGGAAGCTGGCGAGCAGGAACTGATCCGGCACCGTCGTCGAAGCCCGCAGCGTGCCCGCGACCGGCTCCTTGGACAGCGTCATGTCTTCGACGTGGACATCAGCGGCCGGTTGGCCGGTGATGGTGGTGCCCTCAATCTTCAGCGTGGACGGGGTCTTCATATCCATCTGCGGAATCTTGCCGTTGAGCAAACCAAAGACCATGGGGCTGGCACCGAAGCTCACCTCCGGTTCCTCGGAGGTCTCCACGCCCTGCTCCTTGGCGGACTGGGTAAATTGGCTCTTCATCTGAGAACCCAAGAACCAGCGCAGGCCGAGCTCAGCTAGCAAAATGATGAGCAGGAGCGTCACCAGTACGCCGATGAAAATTTTCCAGGCCGTCGAGGCGGGAGATTTAGAAGAAGCCATGACTACTAGTGTGGCGCACTGGATTAAAGTTGGCCAACTACCAGGTCCCAATCCACTGTGAGAACGTTGTCCCGCAGGCGGCGGTTCACCGGGTGGATGGGGACTGTCTGCCGGAGTTCTTCGCGCGCCATGCGCCAGCGCACCCGCGGGCCATATGGAGACCAGCCGGCGGCGCGGTCCCAGGCGGCGTCGGCCGCTTGCAAGAGCTCGTGGATCGGTTCACCCGGCACGTTGCGGTGGATGAGGATTTTGGGAAGGCGCTCCGCAATATCGCTGGGGCGCTCCACGTCGAAGGGATCCCAGGCGAGGGTCAGCGTGCGCGGGCCGGAGGCGTCGAGAAGCACCCAGGCCGATCTGCGTCCCAGCTCGTCGCAGGTTCCCTCCACGAAGAACCCGCCGGGAGCAAGACGTGAGGTCACCGTGGTCCAGGCTTTCTCTACCTGGTCGACGTCGTACTGGCGCAGCACGTTGAAGGCTCGCACCAGCTGCGGGCGGTAGCCGGCAAGCTCGAAGCCGCCCAACTCGAATGTGACGCCATCGCGCGGCGGCAGGACGCGCTCGGGGGAAATCTCTAGGCCCGTTACCCGGGTATTCGGGTTAACGCTGCGCAGCCAGCCGGCCCACTCCACGGTGGTGGTGTGGGAAGCGCCGTAGCCGACGTCGAGAGCCAGCGGCTCCGGAGTGGAGCGCAGTAGCGAGGAGATCTCCGGGTGCGCCACCATCCACCGATCACAGCGGCGCAGGCGGTTGGGGTTGGTGGTGCCGCGGGTAACAACGCCAAAAGGCCGACCAGCGCTTTCCTGAGCCTTCAGGTTATGCGCGTGATCGGCCATGGCAACAACTGTGGTGTAGGGAGTTGTTTAGAGGTTGTTGGAGATCCACTCTTCGGTGAGCTTGCCCTCGTTGGTGTAGAGCTCCTGCAGAGCTTCAGCGACCTTCGGCTCGATGGCAGCGCCCATCATCGGGATGTTGACGGAAACCTCGGTGACGTAATCCAGAACGGTGGTCTCATCCTGGGCCTTGTAGGTGATGTCACCCTTGAAGTCGACCGGGGTGCCCTTGACGTCAGCGGTGAAGGAGACGGAAATCTGCTCGTCGACCAACTCGCCGATGGTCACGGTGCGCTTTTCCTTCAGATCCTGGGAGACCATGGCGCGAACGGCCTCCGGAAGGAGGGAGGTCGGAAGAATTTCGTAGAGCACAGCGGTGTTGCCGGTGAACTCGTGCACGGTACCCGGTTCCGGGGACAGCTTGGCCACGATGAAGTCCCAGTACTCCTGAGTGGTCAGTGCCTTGTGCACCTTATCGATGGGCTGGTTGATGATAACGGTGTTTTCGCTACGGGTTGACATGAGTTACAGACTACCTTGGTAGACGTGCTAGATAAATTCCTGACCCTCGCTGACATTGACGGAGTCACGCTGGATTCCGAGACCACCTTCGCCGATCTCACGACGCTGCGCATCGGTGGTGCACCGCTGGTGACGGTGCGCTGCGCCAGCGCTGAGGCGGCAATTGCTGCGTTAGCAGCGCTTGACGACGCCTCCCAGGACTA
Source organism: Corynebacterium sp. c25Ua_47 (assembly GCF_039907205.1). Taxonomy (NCBI): domain Bacteria; kingdom Bacillati; phylum Actinomycetota; class Actinomycetes; order Mycobacteriales; family Corynebacteriaceae; genus Corynebacterium; species Corynebacterium sp. c25Ua_47. The sequence continues at coordinate 78,534 of NZ_JASBOH010000003.1, forward strand.
CCTCGTCGTCGGCGGCGGCTCCAACCTCGTGGTGGCGGAAGGCCAGTTGGATGTCGTGGTCGTGGTGCTCGACTTCGAGGATATCGATGTCACCGTGGCCAACGGCCTCGTGCGCGCTGATGCGGGCGCGGTATGGGATGACGTCGTGGCTTTGTCCGTGGACTGCGGTCTGGGCGGCATCGAATGCCTTTCCGGCATCCCGGGCAATGCGGGTGCCGTGCCGGTGCAGAATGTCGGTGCCTATGGCGCGGAGACCTCCGACGTCCTCACGCAGGTCTACCTCTACGAGCGCGCTACCCGCACCGCGACGTGGGTGCCGGCCGCGGACCTGGAGCTGGCGTATCGCTACTCCAACCTGAAATTCACCGGCCGCGGCGTGGTGCTGGCTATTGAGCTGCAGCTGACCACCGATGGACTGTCCACACCCCTGCGCTTTGGCCAGCTCACCCAGAACCCCGGTGAGCGCCGCCCGGTCGCGGAAGTCCGTGAGGAAGTGCTGAAGCTGCGTCGCGGCAAGGGCATGGTGCTCGACCCAGAAGACCACGACACCTGGTCAGCCGGTTCCTTCTTTACCAACCCCATCGTGGAACCGCAGCTTGCCGATTCCATCCAGGAAGCCGTCCGCGCCGCCCGCGGCGACGAGGATGCGGACCGCATGCCGCGCCATGCGGTGCCGACAAGCGGCACCGCATCTGGAGAAGGAAAGGAAAAGCTCTCCGCCGCCTGGCTCATCGAGCGAGCCGGCTTTGCCAAGGGCTACCCGGGTGAAGAGTCAGGTGCGAAGGCAACCCTGTCCACCAAGCACACCCTGGCGCTGACCAACCGCGGTGAGGCCACCGCAGATGACATCGTTGCGCTGGCCCGCGAGATTCGCGCCGGGGTTCAAAAGGCCTTCGGCGTGACGTTGGAGCCGGAGCCCATCTGGCTAGGGGTAGAAATATAAGTGCGAAATATTTAAAATAGCGTTGAATTGCTAGCTCGCCGCCGCAAACACTAGGTGCCCAGAAAGGACCTCGCATGTACATCCCCAAAGACGTACTCTTTGCCATCCTCCTCTTTGTTTCGGCCCTTCTTTGCGCGGTGGCGATGCTGTTGGTCCCAGGCCTGTTCGCGGAGTTCAGCGCAGCGCGCTGCACCTTAATGGCGAGCGTCTTGGGGCTCGGCGTCGCCGGGCTGTTTTTCTCCCGCATCCAGATCCGACGCCTCGAGCACTAGCTGTTAGGGCTCCATTGCCCCAAGCTTTCACCGCCGCTTAGGCCATGACGTTGAGCCACTCATCCTTGGCCGCGAGGAAATCGCGTGCGGCCTCCTGTGCGCCCTCGAGTGAGTGGTGGGCGCCCCAGCCGCACTGTACCTCGTTGGCGGCGGGAACCTCGGTGGCGTTGAGGATGTCATTGAGTGCGCCCTCGACGGCGCGGAGCAGCTCGTCCTGCTCCATGCCGTTGGTGATGGCGTAGAAGCCGGTGCGGCAGCCCATCGGGGCAAAACCGATGAGCTTGTTGGTGTAGTTGCGCATGAAGTTGGCCATCATGTGCTCCACCGAGTGGATTGCCTCGGTGCCGAGGTGCTCCTTGTTGGGCTGGCAGAAGCGCAGGTCATACTTGATAATCTCGACTCCGCCGCCCAGGTCGGTGCGGTCGGCGACGCGGATATAGGGGGCGTCGACAAGCCGGTGGTCGAGCTCGAAGGACTTTACGTTGATCTTGTTCTCGGTGTTCTTCTCAGTCATGCTTTCCCAGTGTAACCACGGCTTAGCCTGTGGCCCGAGTGTCCTTCCCCTGAATGCGGGCTGTGCCGCATACGCTGGTCAGATATGAGCGAAGAGGAGATTGGCGGCAACGCTATTCCGGCCGAAGAGCCAGAGACCATCGTGCCGTTTAAGAGCTCGACCATCCTTGAGGTCCAGGGCCACGATGAGGAACGCGACCCTTTCTCCAGGGACAACCGGCTCCGCAAGGAGAGCTGGGGGCTGATCATCCGCCGCACGTGGAATGACTTTTTCCACGATGCCTTCATGGACCGTGCCGCCGGGATGACCTACTTCACGCTCATGGCTTTTGCGCCCACGGTACTGGCCGCCTACTCCATTGCCACGCTCATCTTCTCCTCCCGCCAAGCGGAAGTGGAGCAGCTGACCTCAGAGCTCATCGAACAGTACGTCCCTGGCTCGCTTTCTGAGCAAGCCCATACGGTCGTCGGCACGATCATCGGCTCTAGCGCGCAGGGCACGTTGGCACTGATCATTTCCCTGGCCATTTCGCTGTTTTCAGCGTCGGCGTATGTGCGGGCCTTCTCGCGCACTGCCAATACCGTGTACGGCCGGGTGGAAGGCCGCGGGATCATCCGCACGTGGGCGCTGATGTGGGGGCTGACAGCAGTCATCGTGGTGGGCGCGGTCATCGTGCTTTTTGCCAACTTGCTGCGTGATGCTGTTCTTAACGAAGGGTTGATTCCGCTCGCGCGCAACGTAGGGCTAGAAGATACCGCCACGTACTTGGTAAGAATCTTCCTTCCGGTGTGGAACTGGCTGCGCTTTCCCGTCACTGTGATCGTGGTGCTCACGCTCATTGCAGTGCTCTATCACTTCGGCCCCAACGTGCGGCCTGGGCGCTTTAGGTGGATTACTTATGGTTCGGTGGTGGCGCTCGTGGGCACAGTAGTGTCCTGGGGGCTGGTGGGCCTCTACCTGAAGTACCTCGCTGCGGCCAGCGCCTATGGTGCGCTAAGCACCGTCATGGCGGTGTTCATGGCTATGTGGTTGATGAACACCGTGCTCATCGTCGGCATCAAGATTGATGCTGAGGTGTTGCGTGCCAAGGAACTGCAGCTGGGGCTACACTCCGAGCGTTTTATCCAAGCCCCGCCGCGCTCTGATAACTCCTCCCAAGCCCAGGCCCGCGCCCAAGAGAGCCTAGAGCAGAGGGCGCGTGAGATTTCAGACAACGCGCGGCAGGCACAGGACGAGACGGCAGGGATGTAGCCCTACTTCAAAGCGAGGTGGAAGGGAATCTCGGTGCCCGGCACGACGATGCCGAACGTGCCGTCTTCCGCGCCGTTCTCCGGCACGCTGACAGCCACTCGGCCGGTACGTTTCTCTTGCGGCTGGAAGGGAGTGTCTACGTCGATAAACCCATTGACATCCCACATGAGGGGCTGCCCATTCGATTCCTCGCCCGGGCCGAAGTAAAGGAACGCCATTTCCGAGCCGGCGTCGGTCTCGTTGCCCACGTACGTCAAGGTCAAATCAAAGACCAGGTATTTCTTCCCCTCGTCCGGCTGCTTGTAGGAAGGGTCCGCGGCCATGACTTCGTCCGTGCCATCGAAGTTGAGGTTGCTGACATCCACGTGCCATTCCGGCCCTTCCAGCGTCGTGTTGAGCGGTAGCGGGTTAGAACGCGAACCGGGCGTGCCTTCTTCAATGACTTGGTTTCCGTTCTCATCAGGAACGCTTTCGTAGTATTCCGTCGCTGTTGGGGTGGGAGAGCCCGTGCTGTCCAGCGTCTCCTCCTCATCCCAGGGGCGCACCGTCGTGCCCACGATAGAACTTGATATTTCGGGTGTTTGCGTAGTGTCCGGAAGCGACCCGATGAATTTTGCGGCCATGAAGAAGAAAAAGACTACCGAGGCGATCAAGCTGCCCACCACAGTGATGATCAGGGCGACTGCTCCCCACACAGTTGACTGGTTGCTGAGGAAAAGTGAGACCGCGCCGGCAATAAGCGCTGCGAGGAGAAGGATCCAGCCTGCGGCGTAGATGCCGGGGATGCAGGCGATGATTGTGCCGAGAACGGCGAGAACCGTGGCGATGATTCCAACGACGGACTTTTTCTTTGGTGGCTCTGGCTGGGGTTGGGCAGCCCCGTAACCGCCGCCAGGATTGTTATGGGGAGTGCCTAAGGGTGGGAAAGGCTGGTTGGCGTAGGGGTTCTGCTGCGGTCCCCCGTGCTGGTGCGGTCTCTGCTGACCGGGGCCTGGGGGTGGAGTGGGACCTGACCCCTGTTTGGTAGACACCTGATATCCAGCCCGGTTGGGTTGGGAAGAAAGGTAATCTACCACCATGCCTAGGTACTCCGAACAGTTCAAACGTGATGCTGTGGCCCTCTACGAAAACAATGAGGACCTCTCACTTCACGCGGCTTCAGCAGAGCTTGGAGTCAATCGTTCCTCACTTTATTCGTGGCTTAAGCAGTACGGCACCGGCAAGCGTGCCCGCACGAAGACCTTGCGCGATGAGGCTCAGGCGACGACTGATTCTGAGCGGATCCGCCAGCTAGAAAAAGAAGTCTCTAAGCTTCGTGAAGAACGTGACATCCTGCGTAAGGCCGCGAAGTATTTTGCCGAAGAGACACGCTGGTAATCCGCTTCCAGTTTGTCTATGACTACCGAACCGAGTACTCGGTCAAGCGGATGTGCCACGTGTTAAAGCTCAATCGCTCTTCGTTCTACAAATGGGTCAACACCCGCGAAAAACGCAGGTTAAAGATGTGCTCTGATGCTCTTATTGGCGCAAAAATCAAGACCATCTTCGATGATGAGCACGGGCTTTATGGTGCTAAACGCATCGCTGCAAGCCTCAACGACGATACGGACTTCGGCCCGATCAACCATAAGAAGGTCGCACGCATCATGAAATCCATGGGGCTGAAAGGCTTTAGTAAACGGCGTCGATGTATCACCACCAGGCGCAAGCCTGGCCATCGAGTCATGCCAGATTTAGTAGGCCGCAAATTCACAGCTGACAGGCCAAACCAGGTCTACGTAGGCGATATCACCTACCTGCCGTGTAAGGGCGGCAAGAACATGTACCTGGCCACGGTCATCGACGTCTACTCGCGCAAACTCGTCGGCCATGCACTAGCCGATCACATGCGGGTATCGCTGGTTATCGAAGCTTTATCTCATGCCAGAAAAGTCCGCGGAAGCCTTAAAGGGGCAATTTTCCATTCCGATCATGGCAGTGTGTACACCTCACAAGCATTTAGAGAGCACTGCGCTGTACTTGGTGTTCGCCAATCCATGGGAGCAGTGGGTACAAGTGCCGATAATGCCCTGGCAGAATCGTTTAACGCCAGTCTCAAGCGTGAAGTTCTGCGTGATCGGAAAGTGTTTGACAATCCCATCATCTGCCGCCAAGAAGTCTTCCGATGGTGCATGCGCTACAACACGCGCAGACGGCACTCCTGGTGCAATCTTCTAGCCCCCGATGCCTTCGAAGCACTCACATCAACTACACTGACCCAAGCAGCATAGCTAACCCCCGACGTGTCTACTTTCCGGGGGCCAGGCCCGTGTGCGGCGGATACGGAGGTTGGGTCATGAGTAGCTTCTTTCAGGAGAGCGTCAGATGAGTCCCGATAATAATCGCCGCATGGCTACTGCACCTGGGAAAGCAGCTAGCCGGGGAGCGCTCCTAACTGCCCGGCACACTGTTACTGCGCAGATTCTTCCGAAACCTGGCGGTGGCCCGCGGCCTTTTCTTGCCCGCGCTTATTAATCAGTGCTGAGACTAGGAATCCAAACCCCATAACCGTTGTGGCTCTGGTTGACCACTCGTAATCAGCGATGAGCCAACCGGCAAGGGAAATGACGCTGAGTGAGCTGACCGCTGTTATGAGGAATTTTTCATTATCCATGCTTCGTCCTCTGGTTCGTAGAAGTCTCGCAATTAAGTAAACGGTGCCTTATGCGAAAAACTATCACGAGGCGAAGGGTGCAGGCAGAAAAGAAGCCGAGGATGCCCGCTTCTTTGCGGACGTCCTCGGCTTGTTCTTAGGGCTTGCTGTTAGGGGCCAGCGCCCTAGGCGGAGGGGTAGGTGCCGTCCTCGGTGAGGCGCGCGGAGTCGTCGAGAAGCATGGCAATCTCGGCGGCCTTGGCGTCCTGTGCCGGGAGGCGGCGGCCCTCGATGACCTCAAACAGCGGGGCGCGGCCCAGCATTCCGGCCTCGAAGTGTGCACGGCCAGTACGCAGGCGCTGCTCGGCGTGCTCACGCCACTGGGCGGCGGCGTCCGCCCCGCGCTGCTGGGACACGGCCTGCTCGAACACGCCGGGGTGGGCGTAGACGATGAGCGCGCCGACGTGGCCGAAGCCGAGCGAGGTCAGCGCCGCGGCCTTCACGCTGTGGCCCGCAGAGCCGAGGTCCAGCGGGGAGCGCAGCCACACCAGGTTCGGCGCCTTCGGGGCGATAAGCGGGTCGACGCAGTCCAGGGACACGTTCGCCGGGATGCGGTGCGTGCGGAAGACGTCGATGATGCCGCCGGTTTGGAAGAGCGCGGCACCCGCTTTGGAGTGGCCGGTGAGTGTCTTCTGGGAGATGACAAACATCGGCTGATCCTCATCGCGGCCAATCGCTGGCCACAGCAGGGAGTGCAGCTCGGACTCGTTCGGGTCGTTGGCGCGGGAGATGAAGCGCTCGTCGATGCCGCCGGCGACCACGACGTCGGCCTTGCCCAGTGCACTCTTGCTGCATAACCCAGATAAAGATCCAGCCCACTCTCGACTAGGGCGAGGCGGGCTGAACGATTAAACGAAGCTTGTCACGGCGCACGACACCCCGCCAGACGGACGAACAAATGAGCAGGCAGTGAATGCGGTTGAATGGACGGTGTCAAGTTTTCGTGGCTGGGTGAATTTCCTTGCATCATCAATCGCATGTAGAAATCGCGTAGATCGTGTAGGCTCACACGCAGCACTAACAGCCCGAAAGAAGAAGAACAAGAAAGCATAAAGGAGGCGAACCGCGATGATGACCCATAACAATCAGCCGCTAGGACGCCTCTTTAAGCAACTCTTCTAACAGGCTGACTTGACCATTTCCCGGGAAAGCGGCCCTGCTTATCCCGGACGTTGGTGCCAGCCGCGCGACCCGCGCGCACAACTTATAAGTCAGCCGCCCAAGCAGGCCCTTTCTCACGAACTGCGTTACGCAAACGCAGAGAAAGGCTCTCTTATGCGCCTGCACAACTTCGCCTCCATTGTTGAAGACAAGACGGTGGCGCAGGCACAACTCGTCGCTGACCTGCCCTTCGTCTACCCACATGTGGCGCTCATGCCTGATGCCCACTTTGGCAAGGGCTCCTCGGTCGGCACTGTCTTCGGCACGCTGCGCGCCGTCATCCCGGCGGCCGTCGGCGTGGATATCGGCTGCGGCATGATTGCCGTGCGCACGGGGCTCACCCACGCGGACATCCAGGACTTCGCTCTCGAGGACCTGCGCACCGCGGTCGAAGACTCCATTCCGCTCTCGCCCGGAAACTACAACGGTTGGATCATGGACCCGCGCACCGAGGCCCGCACGCGCGAGCTCTCGCAGCTGGCCCAGGACACCGGCGTGGATCTCGGCCACTCCAAAAACTGGCGTCAGCAGCTGGGCAGCCTGGGCGGCGGCAACCACTTCATCGAGCTGTGTCTCGACGAATCCGACCGCGTCTGGCTGTTCCTGCATTCTGGCTCGCGCGGCGTGGGCAACAAGATTGCCCAGAAGCACATCAAGGCCGCGCAGCGTCACTGCGAGAAGCACTGGATCCAGCTCGCGGACAAGGACCTGGCCTACCTCGTCGAGGGCACGGAAGAGTTCGACTCCTACATTGCGGATCTCCACTGGGCACAGCACTTTGCGCTGCTCAACCGCGATGAGATGATGGATCGTTTCCTCGACTGCGTCGCCACCTGGTCTGGCGCGGATCGCGAGGCCCTCGAGCTCGAGCGCATCAACTGCCACCACAACTACACCCAGCGCGAGAACCACTACGGTAAGAACGTGTGGCTCACGCGTAAGGGCGCCATCAAGGCGGACGAAGGCGACCGCGGCCTCATCCCCGGCTCGATGGGCACCGCTAGCTACGTCGTGGAAGGCAAGGGCTACCCGCCGGGCCTCAAGTCTGCGCCGCACGGCGCGGGTCGCGTCATGTCGCGCACCCAGGCCAAGGCCCGCTTCACCGAGGCGGACCTTGCCGCACGCATGGAAGGCATCGTCTACCGTCCCGGCGCCGAGTTCGTCGATGAGATTCCGGACGCCTACAAGGACATCGACTGCGTGATGGCCGATGCCGCCCAGCTCGTCGAGGTCAAGCACACCCTGCGCCAGATCCTCAACGTCAAGGGCACCTAACCTGCGCCATGATGGGACCGTCACTTTTAGTGACGGTCTCTTTTGAGCTTTCCGACGCCCCCTCCTCCTGCAGCGTCGCATCAGCACGACGCTTTGCCTTATGCAAGGAAACGAAGTGCGTGACCACTATTGATTACTGCTTATTTATCGCGAAGGGCTGGAACTGCTCGGCCGGTCGGGGGTGAAAGCTGAGTATTAAACTGCGTCGAGGCGAGTTGGCGTTCAGCATCGTCGACCAACATGAAAACATCGTCAGCGAAGTAACCGAGAAGCCCGCCCGCACCGATGACTTTCTTACGCAGAATGCCAGCGTCGGTGAGTGAATCGAGAGCATCTCGGGCCGTGCTTGTCGATGAAATCCCCAGCTCGGACTTCACGATGGACACCGTGACCAAAGCCATGGCAGGAAGCTTCTTGAGCAGTTGGAACTCCGTTGAATTCGATTTCAATGCGCGCTTGCTTCCTTGCGCAGTGCGGTGGTGATTGACCTTGTCCATCCATTCTGCTTCTAGCGCGGCGACGCTATCCGCAAGTTCAGCTGCTTTGGTGGTGGCGACTTGTGCAGCCTCGACGAAGAAAGAGATCCATGCCAGCACGTCACCCTCGCGGAATTTCGTGAGTCCGTTGACGTAACGGTCACCGAGCGTTGCCAGAACCATACTGACGGGGAGAACCGCAGCATCGGTGAGCCCTCTGCGCTGCAAAAGTGCGTGAATCATGGCTCGTCCCACGCGCCCATTCCCATCCGGGAATGGGTGGATGGTCTCGAACTGTGCATGAACGAGCGCTGCTTGAACGAGCGCGGCGTGGTCTGCCCCGTTGAAGTATTCAATGAGATCATCGAGGAGTTCTGGGACTTGCACGGGAGGCGGGGGAACAAAAGCTGCATCGATGGGGTGATAGTCAGACCCGCCAATCCAGTTTTGAGTAGTACGTACTCCTTGTAAAGGCTTTTCTGCAACGAGCGCTGTCTGCATTGCAACAATGTCATCCAGGACTAGCTCGTCTTTGTAAGCCAAGTCTGCATTGATGGTGTCGAGGATGGCGACATTGCGGGCGACAGCTGTTGCGGATTCTTTGAAACCCCGAATTCCGGAATCTGATTCACGCGCGAGGATCGCCATGGCCACTTTGTCGGAGTTAGGAGCGATTCCCTCGATCCGGGAGGAAGCGACGGCCTCAGAACGGAGCAGGAGTCGCGCAACGCCTTCAAGGGGATGGGTATTGTCTCTCATCCCAAGATTGTGAATCTCCCGCTCGATGCGAACGATACGTCGCGAGAGCTCGGACGGAAGCTTTAACGACATGCCTGCAAGTGGATCGGGAACGAAAGCGTGATACTTACCTCCTTGTTTGGCGCGTCGAGAAAGACCGCTGCCATCAGCGGGGATCCATTCCAATTCGACTGTCTTTGCCACAGTTGACTCCTCTCATGCGCTTGGGGCATTGGGGATAAGGTTTATCTTGGTAGATTGATATCCTAGTTTACCGGGATAGCCGTTATCCCGGTGGACTGCGAGCGCAATGCGCCAGATAACTCTTATCGTGAGTCACCGCTTTGTTAAAGACGTTTGATACGGTCCTATGCTTCGTATGGTTCTGGATGAGTGGAAAAGATTATCGGAACCAATCGCTCGATTTTGGGGTATTGGTACTAGCAATTCGGCACCAACGTCGCCGAGGATGATGATGCAGCGTCGCCCACAGAAAAGCTGGCTGATACGGAAAGAATCCGTCGGCGAGAGCGCGAAAGCCAGCGGCTTCGTGAAGAGCGCGATATTCTGCGCAAGGCCGCGAAGTATTTTGCTTAAAGAGACGACCTGGTGATCCGCTTCCAGTTCACTTGTGACCATATCCCCGACTACTCGGTCAAGCGGATGTGCACAGTCCTGGGCTTAAATCGGTCTTCGTATTACAAGTGGAAGAACTCGGCTCCGCGGCGCCGTGCGCGCCTTTTAGATGACGCTGTGGTGGCCGCGGAGATCCAGACCATTTTCGACGCTGAAAACGGCGTGTGGGGCGCTCGTCGCATCACCGCCGAACTCAACGACCCCACACGTCGCGACGGTGCTACAACCCCTGCCAAGCGGATCAATCGCAAAAAGGTGGCACGTTTGATGCGGGCCCAGAACCTGTTCGGATTTCAAAAGAAGCGCAGGGTCTAGACCACTGTGCGCGACAAAGGCCGGCGCGTGTTTGCAGACTTGGTCAACCGTGACTTCACAGCCTGCGCTGCAAATCGTGTGCTTGTTGGCGATATTACGTATCTGCCGATCGCAGACGGAACGAACATGTACTTGGCAACAGTGATTGATTGTTTTTCCCGCAAACTTGTCGGCTTTGCTATCGCAGATCACGTGCGTTGCGAACTGGTAGAAGAAGCCCTCGAAAACGCTTCCCATCTGCGTGGAGGTCTTGATGGTGCGGTTTTCCACTCGGATCATGGAAGCGTGTATACCTCGTCGCAGTTCCAGGCAACATGCAAGCGCTTGGGCGTTACCCAGTCGATGGGCGCGGTGGGAACCAGCGCGGATAATTCGCTGGCTGAGTCGTTCAACGCGGCTCTGATACGGGAGGGGACCTGACCCCTGTTAGGTAGACACCTGATATCCAGCCCGGTTGGGTTGGGAAGAAAGGTAATCTACCACCATGCCTAGGTACTCCGAACAGTTCAAACGTGATGCTGTGGCCCTCTACGAAAACAATGAGGACCTCTCACTCCACGCGGCTTCAGCAGAGCTTGGAGTCAATCGTTCCTCACTTTATTCCTGGCTTAAGCAGTACGGCACCGGCAAACGTGCCCGCACGAAAACCATGCGCGACAAGGCCCAGGCGACGACTGATTCTGAACGAATCCGTCAGCTAGAAAAAGAGAACGCAAAGCTGCGCGAAGAACGCGACATCCTGCGCAAGGCCGCGAAGTATTTTGCCGAAGAGACACGCTGGTAATCCGCTTCCAGTTTGTCTATGACCACCGAACCGAATACTCGGTCAAGCGGATGTGCCACGTGTTAAAGCTCAATCGCTCCTCGTTCTACAAATGGGTCAATACCCGTGAAAAACGCAGGTTAAAGACGTGTTCCGATGCCCTTATTGGCGCACAAATCAAGACCATCTTCGATGATGAGCACGGGCTTTATGGTGCTAAACGCATCGCTGCAAGCCTCAACGACGATACGGACTTTCCTCCGATCAATCACAAGAAGGTCGCACGCATCATGAAATCCATGGGCCTGAAAGGCTTTACTAAACGGCGTCGGTGCATCACCACCAGGCGCAAGCCTGGCCACCGCGTCATGCCAGATTTAGTAGGCCGCAAATTCACCGCTGATAAGCCGAACCAGGTCTATGTAGGCGATATTACGTACCTGCCGTGTAAGGGAGGCAAGAACATGTACCTGGCCACGGTCATCGACGTCTACTCGCGCAAACTCGTCGGACATGCACTCGCCGATCACATGCGGGTATCGCTGGTTATCGAAGCTTTGACCCATGCCAGCAAGGTTCGTGGAAGCCTTAAAGGGGTAATTTTCCATTCTGATCATGGCAGTGTGTACACCTCACAAGCATTTCAAGATCACTGCGCCCAGCTTGGCGTGCGCCAATCCATGGGAGCAGTGGGAACGAGTGCCGATAATGCCCTGGCAGAATCTTTTAACGCTACCTTAAAGCGTGAAGTCCTGCGTGATCGGAAAGTCTTTGACAATCCCATTACCTGCCGCCAAGAAGTCTTTCGATGGTGCATGCGCTACAACACGCGCAGACGGCATTCCTGGTGCAACCTTCTAGCCCCCGATACCTTCGAAGCACTCACATCAGCTACACTGACCCAAGCAGCATAGCTAACCCCCGACGTGTCTACTTTCCGGGGGCCAGGCCCAGGTCCTCAAAGATGCGAAGACATTCGCCAATCAACTGATCTGCCGCCGAGACGTCTTCCGGTGGTGCGTGCGCTACAACACGTGCCGTCGGCACACTTGGTGCGGGTATAAAACTCCCGATGAGTTCGAGTCCCAAGCCGCTTAAGGTCTGATAGGCTTACACCTACATTTTGTTCACCCCACGGTGTCTACTTTCCGGGGTCGGGCTCCTTGAAACCGTCGCTCACCAGCCGCCCAGAGTTCTCTTTCTGGAAGTCCTGAATTTTGATTAGGTCTGGGAGCATTACGGTGTTTCAATCATTCCAACTGGACGGGGAGATGAGGTATATGTCGTCGAAAGTTATTTGGCTTAATCGTTCTATGGGGTAATCCTTATTTTAAGAGCATTACAGTGCAGAGTGGAACTATCAGGATTGAACTTCGTCGAGTTGAGATAGCAATGGTATTCCGCGAACCGCTGAGGTTAGCGTCATCATGGTGGCAATGAGCGCGATTGTTGAAATGAGTCCGAGTGTTGTTGAAGCTCCCCAGTGCTCAAATCCAAAGCCAGCGAGAAATGCTCCGAATGGCATGAGAAATATTCCAGGAATGGTAGAAGCTGTGGTTACTGCGCCCATTCGGTAGTCAGGGGTAATGGCGGCAGTAAAAGCCCCAATTGCAGTATTAAAAGACGCTAGGGGTAGACCCGCGATAAACAAAGCAATGATGGTGGCGACCGTATTGCTATGTAGTGTGGTAAGCACAATAAGGCTTATTGTGAAGGTAAGTAAAGCTATAGTGCCAAGTTTTCCTAGTGGTACAACCTCTGCTAGCTTGCTGGCCAAAAAAGAACCTACGATGACACCGGATCCAAAAGATGCTGAAATCAAACCGATAATGAATGCAGATTCTCCTGTAGCGCGGTATGAAAAAATCAGTACCAAGATAAAAGCTGACATTGGAATGTTGGCAACGGCTGCCACGAGAGTGATTGCGCGCAGCCCTGTGTGGCTAAATACAAAACGGAACCCATCAGTCGAGGACTTTAGAACAGAAACATTTGTGTCGTGTTCTTCGGGTAGCTGATTTGCTGACGCTGAATTAGGCTTTCGAGGAACGAGAGCGCAGGCGATGGCATGGAATGCTCCCTGGACAAAAAGAGCTAAGTGGGGGTTTAAACCGTAAAGAAGTCCGGCGCTCGGTCCGCCGAAAACTTCCGCAGTGGATTCACGTCCATGCGCGATAGCATTTGCTGTACCTAGATCGCTTGTAGGGACCATCTGCTTGATGAGACTTTGTTCGCTTGGTGCGTCGAATGCAGAGAGCGCGGAAGCGAGAACGATGCATAAAACTATGGGGAGTAACGGAAGATCACTAAAGGAGAGCATGAGAGCAATGCTGATCCAAATGATCGTTTGAGCGAGAGTAACTCGTTTTAGCACTACTGAGGGATGAAACTTATCTGTTAATGCACCGGCAAACAGGCTCAAAAGAATAAGCGAACCTGTTCCAAAAGCTGATACTGATCCTGCCAGTGTGGCGTTTTTGCTTATGTCAAAAATCAATAGTGGAACTATTACTGAAGCCATTGCATAACCAGTTTGGTTGAACGCCATTGTTCCGACTAAGCGGCGATAGCCAGGAATACTCATTAAGGTGGCCATTTCTTAGTCCTTTCATGAAGGCTAATGTTGGCAAGACGAGGGGAAATCAATGGAATATTGATTTGAATAGTCTGCAAGGTTTTGATGTAGAACTTTGCCCATAGATAAGTTGGTTCTTGAGACTAAGAACCTTAAGGCTTCGAGTGAAGCCAATGCACTGGCTATTGACACGATAGGTGCTATCGCAGCGTTAATTCCAAGAGGGGTTTCCTCATAGAGTCCAGAAATATTATTCTGTTGCAGCCGTTGTTTTTCACTTTCTCGAAGGCATCGGTAGCACCCTGTCGTTCCGGGGACAAAAGTCGCGCAAACCGCCATCGGCCCGGCGTAGCTGCAGTCAATCCAGGGCCTTTTGGTGGCTATTGCGGCTTCTGATACCCAATATGCCGATTCGGGTGGGTTGTCGATTGCTCTTATAACTAGATCTGCTTCCTTGAAAATGGGAATTAATTCCTCTACTCCTTCAATTTTTCGCTCGATCGTACGTACTGAGCAATCGCTATTTAACTCTCTAATCCTATTTTTGAGTTCATCAGTCTTTAATTTGCCGATAGATTTTTCCGAATAAGCAATTTGTCGATTCAGGTTGGACAACTCGACAGTGTCAAAATCAACGAGAGTTATTTTTCCTATTCCACTTGCGGCCATCTGTAACGCGATGCTAGATCCAATGCCTCCGGCCCCTAAAATGCAAATGCTCGACGAGCAGATAATTTCTTGAGGAGCCCATCGATCAAATTTCCCAAATCCGCCTAGCCATGAGTAGAGCGCAGTACTGCGAGAAAAACGAGTCTGTTGTTCTGGGGTTAAGTTGGGTTGAGAAATGGCCTCAATGTGTCCTAGCTGGATTAGCTTCTCGAGCAGAGTATGTGCATTAAAGGGAGAAAGTCCCGTTTGCTTAGCGATCTGTTCGGTAGCTTCTTGCTGATTTAGGGTGCCGTTTAAAATTTTATTCAATTTTTGGAGATGGTGGTCTGGATCTTGGACATAGTGGCCGATTCCTGCCGTGTTTGATCCAACAACTGACCTGCCATCCCCTAGAGGCCTAACTTCATGGGCGGTCCGGAATGATATCAAGGACATTGTTCTCCTTAAAGTAAAAAGGGGGCCCGAATGTATTCAGGTCCCCGTGGTTGTCTGATGTTTTATGCCTGTCCAACGCGGTGGGCTTCCATCAGATTCTGGGTGGAAATCACTTCAAAATCGAATGACATTGGCCTCCTCCTTTCATAAGTGAAGTTACAGACAGAGTAGCAGGGATCCAAAGCACAGTCAATGAAAAATATAATTTAAATCTCTAAGGGGTGAACGTAGGACATATATCATAATGTTTAAAAGGCATCTCATGTGAAGGTTGTCTGGGGTGGTGGTTTGTTGCTGTGACGTCTTTCGAATTTCCAGGGTCACAGCTTTGACTATGGCCAACTTGCCCAATGATTGCGGTGGTTGAGTGGTGTTTTAGTGTTAGTGTTATGACGTTAAAACGCTTCAAAGTGACTTCAGTGATGTCGGTAATTGGGGGGTTCGCATTCTCGATGAATTGTTAGCGGACATGAAAAGCTGACCGGAGGCGGACATAAAAAAGTCCACCTATGGCCATGAGAAACTGACCAGTGGCGGACACCACGGGGGCAGGGCGTGTTCGAATGATTGACTCGTCCTGTTGGAGTATGGTAAGCGAACTTATCCCCTCTGGTTCAGAGCCCTGTTGTGACGTCGATCTAGCGCTGGGATGCTCCTCGAGTTCGAACGACGATGACGTGGTGCATCAGCCGACCGATGGGAGCCGTGTTGTTCGGTGTCGGGCGCACCTGTGGCATGAGGTCCGTGAAGCTTGGCACATGTGATTTCACGGAACGTGCCGACGGCGCGGCCGCGTGCTGTGGTTGCCTTCGATAGGCACGAGGAACCCGGTGTTGGAGTCACCATCGGCGACGGCGGGGCCACAGACCTGACACCTCAACTTCACCCCTACTTCTTCTAGAAGACAATTGCTGCTGATTAGAGACGGAGTCAGGTCCGTCCATGCTTTTCGCTAGATGAGTCCGGTTAGACTCTTCTATCGAACATCGGATGAAGACCCCTTATTTTCCTACCCCCAATAAAAACTCCCTAAACCCCTAAATCCCGTGTCCGCCACTGGTCAGTTTTTCATGTCCGCCAACATGAATTGAACCGCGTAGCCTTTGACGAAACTCGTCACTTACGGAATGGTGATGATGCGGATAAATTTAATGAGGGAAACTCAAAAAATCGGCTGGCACGAGTTGTTGAAGTAGAACTTCCAGGACCAGCGAATAGTGAACTGCGTAGTTTTGTTCGTAAGGCAGTTTCGTTAGCTCATTCGATAAAACACGCACCGAACTCATCGCGCCGTGAAGCTGGCATAATCGCTGATTCCGTAATCATGCTTGTCAATATTTTTCGGCGGATGTTTGAAAGCGTGTGATGGAACATTTAATTGAAAAGCGTTGGTGAGCAAATATCGTCGCGACATAGAGCGAAACGAGGTTAGTCCGAAAGGAAAGGGCCAGTTCGTACTTGAACTGGCCCTAATTGCTAGAGGCTACGCACTCGGGAATTCACCGGTTGCGCCCAGGCGCGCATCGGCGTCGAGAAGCATGGAGATTTCCGCGGCCTTGTCGGCGTCGACGAGGCCGTAGCCGTCAATCATCACCTTGGTGTCGGCGTGCGGCATGCGGCGGCCGTCGATGACCTCGAAGAGCGGGGCGCGGCCCAGCATGCCGGCCTCGAAGTGAGCGCGGCCAGTACGCAAGCGCTGCTCGGCGCGCTTCCGCCACTCGGCAGCTGCATCCGCACCGCGCTGCTGGGACACGGCCTGCTCGAACACGCCGGGGTGGGCGTAGACGATGAGCGCGCTGACGTGGCCGAAGCCAAGCGAGGTCAGTGCCGCGGCCTTCACGCTGTGGCCCGCGGCTGCCAGATCTAGCGGCGAACGCAGCCACACCAGGTTCGGCGCCTTCGGGGCGATGAGCGGGTCGACGCAGTCCAGGGACACGTTCGCCGGGATGCGGTGCGTGCGGAAGACGTCGATGATGCCGCCGGTTTGGAAGAGCGCGGCACCCGCTTTGGAGTGGCCGGTGAGTGTCTTCTGGGAGATGACGAACATCGGCTGATCCTCATCGCGGCCAATCGCTGGCCACAGCAGGGAGTGCAGTTCCGACTCGTTGGGGTCGTTGGCGTTGGTGGAGGTGTCGTGCTTGGACAGGACGCTGACGTCGTTGGGCGTCAGGCCCAGACCGCGCAGCGAGCGCGCGAGGCGGGAGTTCTCCCGGCCGCGGCCAGCACCCAGTGCACCCAGGCCAGGGGCCGGGATGGAGGTGTGGGCGCCGTCGCCGTAGGAAGCGGCGTGGGCGACCACGGCGAGCACCGGAAGGCCCAGCTCTTGCGCGAGGCTACCTCGCACAAGCAGGACGGTGCCGCCGCCTTCGCCTTCAAGGAAGCCGCCGCGGCGGCGGTCATTGGCGCGGGAGATGAAGCGATCATCGATTCCCTTGGCGGTCATCTTTGCGGTCTCCGCGGTGGCGTTCATGTCGCCGAAGCCCTGGAGGGATTCCACCTGGACATCGTCGATGCCGCCGGCCACGACCACGTCGGCCTTGCCCAGGGCAATCTTGTCCACGGCCTCCTCAATCGACACCGCTGCGGTAGCGCAGGCGCCGATGGGGTGAATCATGGAACCGTAGCCACCCACCAGCGACTGCATGGTGTGCGCCGCGATGACGTTCGGCAGCGCCTCCTGCAGGATGTCGGACGGGCGCTCCTCACCGAGGAAGCGGGTGACGAAGACCTTGTGCAGGGACTCCATGCCGCCGATACCGGTGCCCTGCGTGGTGGCCACCTGGCCCGGGTGGATGGAGCGCAGCAGCTCCGCCGGGGAGAAGCCAGCCTGGGTGAAGGCATCCACCGCGCTGACCAGGTTCCACACCGCCATGCGGTCCAGGGAGTCGAGCATGTGCTCCGGGATGCCCCACTTGGCGGCGTCGAAGTCATCCGGCATCTGGGCGGCGACGGTACGGGTCAGCGTGGCCTTGCGCGGGACCTTGACGGTGGCACCCTGGCGGCGGGTGACCTGCCATTCGCCGTCCACCTCGACGATGCTGACGAACTCCGGGTCCGCTTCCTGGATATCGCGGGCGGTGGCCTCCGAATCCACGGTGAAGGTGACGTCACGGTCCAGGAAGACGGTGGTCAGGTCGATGGAGCCGCGATCGGTGAGATGATACTTATCCGTCAGCGTGCGCACGCCGGAACGTGCGACGACCTCATCGCGGAAGCGCTCGAAGATGTCCTCCTCGGCAATCTCCTCATCGCTCTCCACCACGAACCAGCCTGGGTGCGGGTCCTCGCGCCATTCCACCAGCCCGGTCATCCAGGCCAGCTCCAGTACGCCAGCGGCGGTCAGTTCCGCGGAACCATCACGCTGCAATCCATACTCGGCCTCGAAACGCGTGCGGCCGGAGCCCCACGAGGAGACCTCGCCGATGCCGGCGATGACCACCATGTCCTCCAGGTCCGTGGTGACCTGGCCAACTTCTTCCTCCAGCCCAGGCTGTACTGCCTGCACCTGGTTGGGCAGCGCGGTGATGGTGGCGGGGGCGTCCTGCCCCTCGTGCGGAACTGCGCCAGCGGTTTCTGCCGGCTCCGCACCGGCAGAAAGCTCCTTGAGGGAGAAGCCCTCCAGGCCGCCGGTGAGGTCCTTCTCCACCGGGGCGTGAGCTGCCTGCTCGCGTGAGTCCGCACTGGCCAGGTCCATGAGCTCGGCGGAGATCTCCTCCGGGCTCCACACCTTGATGCCGGCCTTCTCGGCGGCAGGCACCAGCCCATCGTTGCCGCCCATGAGGTGCGTGCCGGCGACCCAGCCGATCTTGGCCTGCGCCAGAGTGACTCCCTGCGGCCAACCGGCCTCGACCTTCCACTTGTTGAGGATGGCATCGAGGGCTGCCTTGACCTCGCCGTAGGCGCCGTCGCCACCGAAGGTGCCGCGGTTGGGCGAGCCCGGCAGGACAACGTGGCAGCGCTTGTCCACATCCTCCTGGCTCAGCCTTGCCAGCCCCGCAATGGTGCGCTCGACGGACCACAGCAGTAGGCGGGCCTGAGCCTCGGTGGTGCCGGAGGCATCCGCCAGTGAGCCGGAGACACTCGGCGCGGCGAAGGGGAAGGCCAGCGTCGGAGTGAGGGCCGGCTTGAGGATCTTGACCTCGTTGCCCACGGACTCGCGTTGCTCGGAGCCGATCCAGTCGATGAGCGCATCGATATCGCGGAAGCTCGACAGGTTCGCCGGGACCAGCCACAGGGCGGAACCGGCAGCGCCGTGCTCGGCGTAGAGCGTGCGCGCGAATTCCTTGCGGGCCTGGCTGACACGGGAGGCAGTCATGATGACCGTGGCTCCGCCTTCCAACAGGCGCTCCACCAGCGCGGTGGCGATGGAACCAGGGGCGGCACCCGTGACTAGGGCAACCTCACCGGCAAACGCGCCGGGGGCGGTGTCCACGGCGGCCTTGGCGATATCCTCGCGCTTCCACCAGCGTGCCTGACGCGCCAAGTCTTCGCCGGCACCGCGGAAGCTGTCCACCGGGTACTCGGCCTGTCCTAGTGCCAGGCGGGCGAGGCGTTCGCGAGCGATGGCCCAGGAGTCGTCGAAAAGCACGGCCTTGTTCGCATCGAAGGATGGTGTGACGGATTTGAGCCAGCCGGAGCCGAGCTCTGCCTCGACGGCATCGATGACGGTGGTATCAGGTGCCTCGATGAGCTCCGGTTCGGAGTCCAAGCCCAGCTGGGTAAGAACCTGGCGGGCGACGGTAGCTAGCACGCCGTTCTCACCGGTGACGGTCTCGGCGAAAGCATCCAAAGCAGCAGAGTCGACCACGGCACCGCCACCGGCACCACCGGCGGCAGCGCCCTTGGACACGGAGGCACCGTGGGTGGCGGCGACGGCCTGGACGGCGGCGTCGATCAGCTCGTGCGCTGCGGACTTCGAGGTAGCGCTCGCCGGCACGGTGCTCAGCGAGCCGCCGCGCACGGAATCCTCCTCGCGGGAGCCGAGCAGGATCTCGGTCTCGACGTGGGCAACCCAGGATTCGGGCAGGCCCCACGTTCCGGTGACGTAGTCCGCCACGGCGGTGGGCTTGAGGCCCGCAGCGCCGAAGAGCTGGCGCAGGCGCGCGCCGATGGCCTCGCCCAACACTGGGCCGAAAGCGGAGTAGCCCGGGGCGGCGGTGGCGACCTTCTCGCGCAGCGTGGCCACGTCGGCATCGGCGGCGCCATCGATGGCCGGCACGCCGATTTCCGCGGACATGTCCATGAGCAGCTGGTTGCGGCGCGAGGACACGCCGTTGGTCAGCTCTTCTACGGTATCGGAGTCCGTGATCTGGTCCACGCGGATCTTGTTCTGGAAGGCGAAGAGCACCATGATGGCCTCCGCCGCGCCGAAGCGCAGTTCGGGGGCGTCGCTCGCAGCTGACGCGGTAGGTGCAGGAGCAGGTGCGGCAGCTGGCGCGGCCGCAGCCGCAGCCGGAGCCTCGGCAGCCTCGGCTGGTGCCTCGTTGGTTTGTTGTGCCTCCTCGGCGTCGGATTCCGCAGCCGGTTCGGCGGCTGGGGCTTCGGAGACGTCGGCAAGCATGACCTGCTCCTGGTCGCGCTCCACGTTGAGCACACGGATGGTGCCCTCCGGGATGCCGGCGACGGCCAGCGAGCGGGTAGCCAGGTTGGTCAGCGTCGGGGAAGAAGCCAAGCCGACCTCGATGATCTGCTCGACCTTGCCGAAGAGGAGCTCCTGGGTCTCAATCCAGCGCACAGGCGAAGCGAACTGCCAGGACAGCAGCTCAATGAGCAGCAGGCGGGCGAGCTCGTGCTCGGAGAGGTCCTCCACCTTCAGCCCGTCCAGCTTGCCGGAGGGAGCCAGCGGTGCCACGGCATCGACGAAGTCCTGGGTCAGCTCGAAGGGGCGGGCCACCAGGTTCGGGATGTAGCGGCCTACCAGGGCGTCCAGATCCAGCTCCTGCGGCAGGAGCTCATCGAGCTTCTCCGCGAAGGCCGGAACGCCCTCGCGCAGCACGCGGGAGTGGAAAGGAACGTCGATGCCCGGGACCATGACGGCCGCGCGCGGGGCGATGGCATTGGCCTTGTCCACCAGGGCCTTGAGCCCCTTCTTGGTGCCGGCGACGGAGTACTGCTGGCCGCGGATGTTGTAGTTAACAATCTCCAGGAACTCGCCGGTGGCCTCGGCGACCTCAGCCACCCAGGCGTCGACGTTGTCGGCATCAATGCCCGCCATGTTCGGGCGCAGTGCCGCCATGGCGTATTCGGAGTTGCCCTCCGCATCGCGCGGGACCAGGCTGCCCATGGCGGAGCCGCGGGAGTAGACGATGTCGATGACACCCTCAAGGTCGAAGATATTCGCTAGCGAAGCCAGCGCGGTGTACTCGCCCAGGGAGTGACCGGCGAAGTAGGAGGTCGGAGCCAGGGCGTCCTCGGTGCGCAGGCGCTCGGTCTGGGCATAGGCCACTACAGCCAGGGCCACCTGCGTGAACTGGGTCAGGTGCAGCACGCCTTGCGGGTGGCGGAAGGTGGTGCCGCGAACGGTGAGTTCCGTCGGGTTCTCATCGATGATCTTCTGGATGCTAAAGCCCAGGTTCTCGCGGGTATGCGCATCAGCACGGCGCCACGCTTCGCGCGCTGCCGGGGAGGCCTTGCGGTCGCCCTTGCCCATTCCTTCAGCCTGGATGCCCTGGCCGGGGTAGACATACGCCGTGGTCGGCGCGGCGAGCAGGGCCTGGCCGCGGGAGACCACCTCACCGTCGATGCGGCAGGTGACTTCGAGGGCCTGGTGGATGCCCTTGCGGCCGACGCGTTCAACGGTGACCTCGATGTCATCGCCCAGCTGCACCATGCCGTACATGGAGTAGGTCCACCCCACCACGCGGCCATGGCGCCCGGCCACTTGCTGTGCGGCGGCCGAGAGCCACATGCCGTGCACCAGCGGTGCCTGTAGGTTCACCAGCTGGGCCGCGTTATAGGAAGTGTGAATCGGGTTGTAGTCACCGGAGACTAGAGCGAAGGGCGTCATGTCCTGCGGGGCGGTGACGGTGGCGCGGTCGACGAAGGAACGCGGCGTCGGCACCACCTTGGTGGCGGACTTGCCGCCGCCCCACTCCGGTGCCTGGCTCGGTGCGGCGGTACCGGTGGCGCGGCCGCGGATGGCAAAGCGGTGCATCTGCGTGGCCACAATGTCGCCGGAGGCGTGATCCTTGAGCTCGAGCTCCACCGTGACGATGCGCCCGGAGACGGATTCCTCGATGGCGGTGCAGGAGGAGGTGACGTCGATCTGGCGGCCGTCGGCAAGCTGCTCCAGCGGCACGCGCAGGTCGATGACGTGGTCCAGGTGCACCGCGTTGAGCAGGCCTTCGATGACCGGGTAGCCGTCCTCCAGGCGGCCGGAGCCGAGCGCGGCGTAGATGGCCGGCCAGCACGGGCCGACCATAACATCCGGGGTGCCGGCCTTCTCGGCTGCAGCATCGCCGCAGGTCACCGCGCTGTGTGCGGAGAGCAGCGAGGCAGGGAAGTGGAAGGAGTAGCCCGACTCGACGGTGGGCATCTCCGTGATTTCATCGCCCTGCTCCGCAGTGGAGCCGACACCAGCCAGACCCTCCAGGAGGGTGAAGACGGAGTTGGGCAGGCGCTCCTCGGAGACCACCGGGGAGCCACCCGTGGCTACATCCTCCGGCAGGTCCACAGGGACGGTGACCTCGCGGACGTAGAAGGGGCGCTGCTCCTCCGGCAGGTCATCCCAGTAGGAGTCGGCCGTGATGACGATCTCCCAGTTGCCCTCGGCATCCTGGCGCAGGTCGAAGGCGTTCTCATCCATCTCATAGGCCGGGTTGGCCATGAGGTGGCCGTGCCACAGCAGGGTCGGGGAAGTACGCAGGAACGCGGCCTCATCGGCGGCGGAGTTCAGGCGGGAGAAGGCCTTCTGTGGCTTGACCCCCTGCTCCAGCAGCGCATCCGTGGTGGCCTGCTCGAAGCGGGCAAGCAGCTCCGCCACCGGCTCGTTCTTCTTGGTAATGCCCGCCACGGCCACGGGGCCGGGGATGATGCGCACCTGGTCAGCGGTGTAGCGCTCATCCTGCGCCTGCCAGAGCGTGTCCTTGCCGAACCAGGACTTCAGGTCACCGTCCAAGGCCGGTACCCACGGCATGGGCTTGACGTGCTTGTAGTGCAGGGAAATCCACCAGGCGGCATCGCGCGCCGAGACCTCGGTGGTGCGTGCGGCGGGGTAAGCCTCCAGCAGCTTCGCTGCGGCTGCGGGGGCGTCGTGGACGTCGTCAAGGCTTGCGAAGAGGGTTTCAATCTGGCCGTGATCCGCCGGGTTCAGGCGGGCTTCGACGCGGTGGAGAAGATCGAAGAAGCGGTCATCCCACGTCGGATCCACAAACGGGTGGGCCAGCTTCACAAAACGCTCGATCCACTCGGCGTAGGTCATGGACTCGACATCGCCGAAGTAGGGCTTGCAGGTCTTGGCCAGGGCGTCGATGATTTCCTGGCGGTGTGCCGGGTACTCCTCGATGCTCAGGCTCGTAATCAGACGAGAAGCTGCGGCGAAGGAATTATCGAGGTCGTGGATATCCGCCAAAAGGTGGGACTGCGAGGATGCCACGCCGTTCGCACCGGTGCCGCGGCCTACCCAGCCGTCGTTCTGCTCCGGGCTGATACCGGCGGTGTTGACCAGCAGGTCCTTCACCGAATCGGTGGCCTTGGCCTCCTTGGTGGCCATGGCGACGGTGCCGAGGAAGACGGAGTCGACAGGCATGGCCGGCATACCGTGCTTCTTCGCCCACTCACCGGTGAGGTAGGAGGTGGCGCGGTCGGGGGAGGCGATGCCGCCGCCGACTGCCAGGTAGACGTTGGGGTGCTGGCGGATTTCGGCGTAGGTATCCAGCAGCATGTCATCCAGGTTGACCCAGGAGTGGTGGCCGCCGGCGTGGCCGTCCTCGACCTGCATGATGATGCGATCCTCTGGGTAGGCCGTGGCGATGGCCAGGACATCGCGGATTTGCTTTGCGGTACCGGGCTTGAAGGAGATGAAGGGGAAACCGTCGGCGTGGAGGCGGTCCAGCAGCTCGCCGGCCTCCTCTACTTCCGGGATGCCGGCGGAGATGCACACGCCGTTGAAAGACGCACCGGCCGCGCGTGCCTTGGGCACGATGCGCGCCTGGCCGAAGTGCAGGTTCCACAGGAAGCGGTCGAAGAACATGGTGTTGAACTGCGCCGTGCGGCCCGGGCGCAGGTGCTGTTCCATTGTGGCCAGGTGGGCGCGGAAAACCTCATCGGAGTACATGCCGCCGCCGGCCATCTCCGTCCAGTGGCCGGCGTTGGCTGCCGCGGCGACGATCTCGCCATCAGCGGAGGTCGGCGTCATGCCACCCAGCATGATCGGGGACAGGCCCGTGAGATCGGAGAAGCGGGTCTGGGTATAGGTGCGGCCGTTCGGAAGCTCGATGGTGCGCGGGGCGAAGTCAGCGTAGTTCAGGGCCTTGGGCAGTTCATTGCCCGGCGTCGCCAGCGCATCGATCTCCTGCGGGGTGGCGGCCGAGACCACCGTCGCCCCGGTTCCCTGCACCACGCGGCGGGTGATGTTCGCCAAGGCGCGGTCGAGAACGATGAGATGCTCGGAGTTGAGCGCGGCCAGCGTGGCCGGCCAGTCGTGTTCGTTGACCAGGATGGCCTCGGCCTGGGTGCGGGCCTCATCCACGTCGAGGCCGCACTTCTGAGCCAGCGCCACGGTGCGCTCAGCCGCCGGCGCGAGAACCGCGTTGTGGAAGGGAAGGGCCACGGGCAGCTCATCGAAGCGCGGGCTGAGCTCATCGCCACCGACGGTGCGCTTCTCCAGCTCGGCGTTGAAGCTCTTCACGGCCTCTTCGATGGTGGTGCGGGTGGCAGCCAGGTCCTCCGGGCTGCCGGACAGCGCGAAGTGGCGGCGGCCGTTGACCACGGCGATGGCGGCGGTGCCGTGTAGGTGCTCAGTGACGAAGCTGCGTTCCAGGCCCCGGATGGACAGCATCTGGGGGCGCGGGTCGGAGCCGTTGACCGCGCTGGCTGCGGTGCCCATCAGGATGGCCAGAGCCAGGGCTTCTACTGGCTTGTCGACGGCCATCTCGCCCAAGCTTCCTTGCGAATGCCCAGCGCGCTCGTCGATGTCGACGCCGAGATCACGCAGCTGCTCGATGGCAGCAATCTGGCCAAGGACGATGCCGGGGATGGACACTGCCGGCAGAGAGTCGAGGGCGTTGGGCTCGACGGAACCATCAATGAGCTGCTCGAGGCGCTCGAGTGCACCGGGGCACGTGGAGGCAATGGTGCGTGCGGCGGGGCCAGTGAGGCTGCGGGCCTGGGCGAGGGTCTCGCGCAGGGAGTCAGCGGTGGCGGCAGTCTGCGCGGCAGTGGTGATGAAACCCTGCCAATCGGAGCCTTGTCCGGCGAAAAGCACGGCCGAGCGGGGCATGGAATGCAGCATAGTAACAGGCATCTTTCCTCTTTTGAGCTGATGGGGAACGGTTTTATGAAGAGCTGTGGGCAGGATTAGTTAGCCCTACAGAACAATCATGATGTGCCACCGTAGTCGAAGCTTTCGTGCAAAGCTGTCTCCCGCGCGGAAAATGTGAGGTTTTTCTCACGTTTGGTGGTGGGGGCACTCTCTCAGCTCTTACCGCGCGAAGTTGCCCAACCTTTTGTATCCTCGGGCTCACTGCAGCGGCTCGGGGAGGAGCAGGGGTGGCTCGGCATCGGCCCGCGCAGCATGAATGAAAAGAAAAACTAGGGGGGACTATGTCTCAATCAACACCAGAGAAAACGACTAAGACACCGGCTCGGCTCAGCAAAAGCCGAGTTATCAAAACCATGACAAAGCTGGCCGGAAAGCTTGAGGAGGATTCCTCGACCGGCATGCCCACCATCAAGATTGCGGGCGGATTCTTAAGCATCGACGTCAACGAAGAGATGGGCGGCCTCTGCGTCCTTGGGTATTGGGGCGGCGCGGTGTGCTTCGACCCGGACCGGCAGCCGTTGCGTATGGAAGTCAACGATCTCAACGGCGGTGCAATATCCGGCAGCCTCGTGGCCGAGCCCTGTGGAAGCTCCGCTATGCATACCCACCTGCGGGTCTTCGCGCCGCCCTATCTGCCGTCGACGGCCACGAATGCTCAGCTCAAGAGCATTATCGCGGGCTATGCGGCCGAGATGTCAGCGGTCTTCGCGCGCTTGGATGAGCAATTTCCGGAAGATCGCTCAAAGCCGCGGAAAGGCTCTGGGCTCAAGCCGGTGTCGCCTCACTATTTCAGTGAGGCCTATGGGGTGTCAGTAGTGGGGATGTGGCGGGTACATGAACGCGCCACACGCTTGGCGATGATCGGCACGCCCATCCACGTGGTGGATAACAAGAACGGGGCCGTGAGCATCCTCATCAATGAGCACACGATCGCCATTGAATCCGCCCTCGATGGCTCCGGGGATATTGAGCTCAGCCTCGTCACCCCCTCCGGCCGCTGCGCGTGTGACCTGGATGCGCTCGTGCGCTGGACTGAGTTTATGAACGATGATCAATACGTTTACTCCGCGCGCATCGAGGCCGTGAACCTCGATGGCGGCCAAGAGCAGGACCTCGTCTTGGTGACCACGGCCCGCATTCCCACGAAGTGGGGCTACACCGACGAACAGCTAGATTGGCAGCTCAGCACGTTGGTGAGCCAGCTTGTCGGTGCTGGTGAAGCGTTCTACCGAACCTTCAACCCCACGCGCGTGATGCGCTATATCGACCGCGCGGCCTAGGCGGGGGCCTCTTCGCCGAGCAGTTTTAGGAGGTCCTTCTGCACTTCGCGGCGGCGGACCTTGCCCAGCTGGTCGGAGGCCAGGTGCTCGAAGTGGTAGAAGGTGCGCGGCACCTTGTAGCGGGTCAGACGCTCGCGGCAGTAGTCCTTGAGGCCCTCCGGATCGAGCACCGCGCCATCCTCCAGGATGATGCAGGCCACGACATCCTCGGAGCCATCCGCGCGCGGGCGGCCGACGATGGCCACGTTGGTGACGTCCGGGTGCTGGCGGATAACGTCTTCCACCTCGGCAGGGTACACATTGAAGCCGCCGGTAATGATCATCTCCTTGATGCGGGAGACGATCTTGATGAAGCCATCGGACTCCATGATCGCCATGTCGCCCGTGCGGTACCAACCATCGTGGAAGGACTGCTCGGTGGCCTCCGGCATGTTGAAGTAACCCTTGAATACCTGCGGCCCGCGCACGAGGAGCTCGCCCGCGGTGCCATCCGGCTGGGTCTCGCTGAGGTTGTCTGGGTTGCCGATGCGCACCTCGGTATCCGGGAAGGGAATGCCGATGTAGCCGGGGCGGCGGCTCTTGTTGAGCGGGTTTGCAGCGACAATCGGCGAGGTTTCCGTGAGCCCGTAGCCTTCCACGAGTAGGCCACCGGTGAGTGTTTCCCATTCCTCAACGATGTCCTCTGGCAACGCCGCTGCACCCGAGAGACTGTTTTCGATGCCGTGGAGATCGATGTTCTGTTCCTTGGCTGCCTCCATGACCTTGGAGTAGATCGTGGGTACACCCGGCATCCACGTGGGGCGGCGCTTCTTCATAATGTCGAGGAGCAGCGGAATCTTTGGCGCCGGGGTGAGGACCAACTCGCCGCCAATGTGTACGCCGAGGGCTGCGATGAGGGTGAGGCCATAGACGTGGAAGAGGGGGAGGGCAGCGAGCATGCGCTCGGGCTTCTTGCCGATTTCGGGGACCCACGCTTCCGCCATCTTCATGTTGCAATACAGGTTGGAGTGGGTTAACTCCGCGCCTTTGGGCTTGCCGGTGGTTCCGGAGGTGTAAAGGATCAGCGCGGTATCTTCGCGGTTGACCTTGGCATCCTGTAGCTTCTGGCCTTGTCCGCCGATGGCGCGCCCGGTGAGCGTGCTCCACGGAACGGTGTTAGGAGCGGGAACTGAGAGCTCGGCGCGCTTGTCCTTAATGATGGGAAGTGGCAAGCGCAGTAGCAGCTGCTTGGGGCGCGGCATGGCCTCGATCATGTTGACCGTAACGATCGTTTCGAGCGGCGTTGTATCACGCAGCTCCTCAAAGACCGGGCTCGCCTTATCCCAGACCACGGCCACGCGGGCGGCGTGATCTTGGAAGAGGGGCTCGAGCTCAGCCGCGGTGTAGAGCGGGTTGTGCTCCACGACGGTCGCCCCGAGCTTCAAGATGGCATAGAAGACCGCCACGTGCTGGGGGCAGTTGGGGAGCGCTACGGCGACGCGATCGCCGGGGCGAATACCGAAGGCCTTGAGGCCCGCCGCGGCGGCGCGCACGTGGGTATCGAGTTCGCGGTAGGTCATTTGGTGGCCAAAGAACCACGTGGCGGGCCTTTCGCCGAACTCTTCCACGGTTTCTCGGTAGGAGTCCAAGAGCGTTTCGGTGCCGTAATCCAGATTGGGCTTAGTCCACTCAGGGTAATACTGGAGCCAGGCTTTCGACTCAAAGGCGGAGGAGGCCTGGGCAGGGGATTCGGTCATGTTCGCGAACTCCTTAGGTGGTCAAACTTGTTATGTTTGGAACAGTATAGCCAATCTGTGACAGAAGTCTCGCAAAACTTAGCAAAGTTGCTTAACGTAACGAAATCTTTTCGGGACAAATCAATAACCCCGGCGATGTGCGTCTATCACGCAGGGATCGCTCCGGGGTTATGGAGTGCTACTTCTCCGCCTTGAGGCGCTCGAGCAGGTCCTGCTGCACCTCGCGGCGGCGAATCTTGCCCAGCTGGTCCGTGGCCAGCTTCTCGAAGTGGTAGAAGGTGCGCGGAACCTTGTAGCGGGTGAGGCGCTCGCGGCAGAAGCTCTTGAGGCCGTCGGGATCGAGCGCGGCGCCGTCGTTTAGCACGATACAGGCCACGACGTCCTCGGAACCGTCCGAACGCGGGCGGCCCACCACGGCGGCCTCCGCCACGTCTGGGTGATCAAGCAGCGTTTCCTCAACCTCGCCGGGGTAGACGTTGAAGCCGCCGGTGATGATGATCTCCTTGATGCGGCTGACCAGACGGATGAAGCCGTCCTCTTCCATCACGCCCATATCACCCGTGCGGAACCAGCCATTGTGGAAGGCCTTCTCGGTGGCTTCCTCATCGCCGAAGTAACCCTTGAAAATCTGCGGGCCGCGAGCGAGAACCTCGCCCTCCTGACCATCGGGCATGGTCTCATCCAGGTTGTCCGGGTTGGCGATGCGAATCTCCGTGTCCGGGAAAGGGATTCCCACGTAGCCGGGGCGGCGATCATCGCTCATGGGGTTACCCACGATGATCGGCGAACACTCCGTGAGGCCATAGCCTTCCACGAGCATGCCGCCGGTGTACTTCTCCCACTTCTCCACGGTGTTGACCGGCAGGGTGGACGCACCGGAGAAGGCCGCGCGTACGCCGTCGAGGGAAACGTCGTCTTCTTCCGCCTTTGCCACGATGCGCTCGTACAAGGTCGGTACACCCGGAACCCAGGTCGGGGTGTGCTTCTTCATCAGGTCCATGATGAGCGGCATCTGCGGGCTAGGAAGCAGCACCAATTCGCTGGCGATGAGCGGCGCCAGGGTGGCGTTCATGGTCAGGCCATAGGCGTGGAAGAAGGGGAGTGCGGCGAGCATGCGCTCAGGGGAATCGCCCAAGCCTGGTACCCAGTGCTTGCCCATCAAGATATTGGAAAAGAGGTTGCCGTGGGTCAGCTCCGCGCCCTTGGGGTTGCCGGTGGTGCCGGAGGTGTAGAGGATGAGCGCGGTGGTGTCCTTGGTGACGTCCTCCGGGGTGATGACATCGGAACCGTCGCCGCCAATCGCGTTGCCCACGAGGGATTCCCACGGCACCGTATTCGGAGCTGGGGCGGTGAGCTGATCGCGCTTGGACTTCAACGGCGGAATCGGCAGGCGCAGGGCCAGGCGCTGCGGGGTCGGCATCGCGTTGATCATGTTGATGGAGACGACGGTCTCCAGGGAGGTCGTCGGGCGCAGCTTCTCCAAGGTGGACGCCGTCTTATCCCAGGCGATGGCGATGCGTGCGCCGTGGTTCTTGAACAGCCCCTCCAGCTCATGGGCGGTGTAAAGAGGGTTGTGCAGTACCGCGATAGCGCCCAGCTTGAGCACGGCCCAGAAAGCGGAGATGAACTGCGGGCAGTTGGGGGCGACGATGGCAACGCGGTCTCCCGGGCGCACGCCGAAGGCGCGCAGACCGGCGGCTGCGCGGCGGACCTGCTTGTCCAGCTCGGCGTAGGTCTGCGTGCGACCGAAAAAGTAGGTTGCCGACTTGTCGGGGTGGAGCGCGAGGTTGTTGTCGTAAACGTCGAGGAGCGTGGTGTCCCCGTACTCCAAGCTATGCGGGGTCCACTCCGGGTAGTACTGGAGCCACGCCTTGGACTCGTATGCCGACATCGATTCACCTTTCGGTCGCGTAGGTTGAGGTACGGGCCAGTATAACGCGGGTTGTTTCGGGATACACTGGAAAACTATGCGCATCGCGATGATTTCCATGCACACCTCGCCCCTCGAGCAGCCCGGAGCTGGGGACGCGGGCGGCATGAACGTCTACGTCCTCAACACTGCCCGTCAGCTCGCGCGCCTCGGCGTAGAGGTCGATATTTTCACCCGCGCCACGCGCCCCAGTCAGGGGGAAGTGGTGGACGTCGAGGAGCGCCTGCGCGTCATCAACATTGTGGCGGGGCCCTATGAAGGTCTCAGTAAAGAGGAGCTGCCCACCCAGCTGGCCGCGTTCACGGGCGGCATTTTCAACTTCGCGCGCTGTTTTGATGTGGAGTATGACGTCATCCACTCACACTATTGGCTCTCCGGCCAGGTGGGATGGTTGTTGCGCGATCTGTGGGATATCCCTCTCGTCCATACCGCGCACACGCTGGCCGCAGTGAAGAACGTGCACCGCACGCTCGATGACACCCCGGAAACCGAAGCCCGCCGCATCTGCGAGCAGCAACTGGTGGATAACGCCGACATCCTGGTGGTCAACACCGCCCAGGAAACCCGTGATCTGATCGAGCACTACGACGCCTCGCCGGAGAATATCGTCGTGGTCTCCCCGGGTGCGGACACCGATCTGTATACCCCGGGCACGGACCGCATGACGGAGCGTGCCCGCCGCCAGCTGGGCATCCCGCTGCACACCAAGGTGGTGGCGTTCGTGGGCCGCCTGCAAAAGTTCAAGGGCCCTGACGTGCTCATCCGTGCCGCCGCGGAGCTGATGGAGCGCGATCCGGACCGTAGCCTGCGCGTCGTTATCTGTGGTGGGGCCTCCGGGGCGAATTCCTCGCCGGATGCCTACCACAACCTTGCCCGCGAGCTGGGGGTGGAGCGCGTCGTGCGCTTCCTGAGTCCGCGCCCACCCCAAGAGCTCGTGGCCATCTACCAGGCTGCGGATATTGTTGCGGTGCCCAGCTATAACGAGTCCTTCGGGCTGGTGGCCATGGAAGCGCAGGCCTCCGGAACTCCCGTGGTGGCAGCGGCCGTCGGCGGGCTGCCCATTGCCGTCGACGACGGCGAGACTGGCCTGCTCGTCCGCTCCCACGACCCCTCCGACTGGGCCGACGCGCTCGAGGAGCTGCTTGACGACGACGAGCGTCGCATCAGCATGGGCGAGGCCGCCGTCGAGCACGCCCAGCAGTTCAGCTGGGCCGCCGCCGCCACGCAGCTCGAGGCCATCTACGCCGACGCCATGAGCATCGAGATTCCGGACTGCCACGCGCGCCGGGCGATTGGCTACTAGCTGATTCTTGGGCCTTGTAAACCGTTGACCCTAAACCGGGCCTGCTAAACCGTTGACCTCAAAACGTTGACCTCCGAGTTTTCGCGCTGGATTTCGTGTAGATTTTCCCGGACGTCAACGGTTTGAGGTCAACGGTTTATAGGGCCACGTGTGCGATGCGGGGCGTAGTCAGTACGTGCTGTTGCTGGTGGCCGGATGCCGGGCTTGACTCATCGCTCGACGTGGCGTTCTACGGTGTTCTTTGGTGGTTAGGCCAGGCGCGGATCCCTGCCGTACTGCTCGGGAACTCCCAGATGGCCGCGCAGGGTTTCGGCCTCGTAGTCAGTGTGGAAGAGACCGCGTTCCTGAAGGATGGGGACCACGCCGTCGACGAAGGCATCGATGCCGTCTTCGTAGATGTCCGGGCTGAACCAGAAGCCGTCGCAGGCGCCGTACTCGAACCACTCTTGCATGTGATCTGCCGTGACCTCAGCTGGGCCGATGGGGGATGGATGGTAGTCGATGACGCCGTGGTTCAGGATGTCGCGCACGGTCCAGCCCTCTCGGGCGAGTTCCAGGGCCTTATCGGAGCGGGGATCGGAGAGGTTGGCGCGCAACGGGACGTCGGTGAGAGTGGTGTCGAGCGAGCTCATGTCCAGCGAGGTGGAGAGCATCATGCCGAGGTAGTGGACGCGCTGGCGGAGGTTGGGCTCCACCAAGAAGCCGTGGCGGTCGAGGGCCTCACGGACCGTTGGCGCGATGGTTGGCATGATGCCCGCGACGAACTTGATCTCGGCCGGGTCGCGGCCGGCGTCTGCAGCGGCCTGGCGGACTCGGTCGCGCTGCGCCTTGGAATCCTCCTTGGTAAACGTCGCGCCGATGACATCATTGGCGTAGCGACCGGCGACGGCGACTCCGTTAGGGGAGCCGCCTGCCTGGAAAATGACTGGCTGGCCCTGCTTGGACGGCGGGATGGGTAGGGGACCGCGCGAGGCGAGGTATTCGCCGCGCAGGTTAATGGGCTGAATCTTGGACAGGTCGGCGAAGATGCCGGTCTCCCTATTGGGTGGCCAGTTGTCCCGCTCCCAGGAACCCCAGAGAGCTTGGGTGATCTGTACGAACTCGTGGAGGCGCTGGTAGCGCTCCTCTGAGGACTTCATCTCTTGACCGTAGTTGGCGGCGCCCGCGGGTCGGAGCCCGTCACGACATTCCAGCCGATGCGGCCGCCGGAAATGACGTCCAGGGTCTTGAGCTGGCGGGCGATGGTGTACGGCTCGTTCCACTGCGTGGAGGCCGTGGACGCCAAGCCGATGTGGGTGGTCTCGTGCGCGATGGCGGCGATGGTGATGAATGGATCGAGCGTCATCTGGGGCGACTCGCCGGCCTGCTTTTGTGTCTGGTTGGGCGAGTCGGGGAAGAACACGAACTGGAACTTGCCGCGCTCGGCCTTCTGTGCGTAGCGCACGTGGGCGTCGAGGTTAACGTAATTTTCAACGTCGGCCTGGGGTGCTAGCCAGGCCGTGGACTGGGAGCCGTAGCCGTTTCCGAGTTGCATACCGATGAGCATCTGCTTGTTAGTGGTGGTCATGGGAGTCTCTCCTGGGTAAGTGGTGTAATTGGGGGTGTCGAAGGCACTCGTCGTGCGCCCTGACGTTGTGCTAATCCGTAGTGTTCGAGTCCGAGAAGAAGTGCAGTGGGAGCAATCCCTCGTCGCGGTGGTGCGAGAGGACCCTAAAGAGGCGAATGGTGTGGTCGCCCGCGGGTATGTCCTGGTAGGGCTCCGCCAGGAACGTGGCTATGGCGTCCGGCAGGAGCAGCGCGCCGCCGTCGTGGTGATCCAAGTGGACGCCGTCGAAGCGCTGCTGGGCGGGGCGGCGCAGGAGGGCGGCCTCGTCGCCATTGAGCGAGCTCAAGATGGAGATGCCTACGAGGGGCGCTTGGCGCAGCGCGGGCCACGTGGTGGAGGCGTTGCCGAAGCTTATCTGGACTAACGGCGGGTCGAGGGAGATGCTGGTGAAGAAGTTGGCAAGCATCCCCGAGGGGCGCCGTCCAGGTCCGCGGCGACGAGGGCGACGCCGGTGGGGAAGGCCCCGAAGGCGTGGCGGAGCGCGCGCGGACTCAGGTGGGTGGTGAGTGGGTGCGTGGTATTACTTGTTGTCATTGTGTCCTTCCGTGGCTAATCTAGAAAGCAAACGGAGAATGTCTCCGTTTCAAGACTTGGGAGGAAACTGTGCCGCAACCAGCGAAAAGGCCGCGCAAGGATGCGCAGGCCAACCGCGACGCCATTCTCGCGGTGGCGCGCGATGAATTCGCGAACAACGGGCTTGACGTGTCAATGGACAAGATCGCCAAGGCGGCCGGAGTCGGCGCGGGAACCCTGTACCGGCACTTCCCCAACCGGGAACTACTCTTCGGCGCGGTCCTGGAAGGCTGCGCGCCCAACGTGGCGGCGGAGGGTGCGCGCTTGGAGTCCGCTGACGACGCCGCCGAAGCGGTCGAGCGTTGGCTCGCCGTCATTGCCGAGTGGTCTACCTCGTATGACGGGGCGGCCGCCCCCATGCGCGACGCGATAAACGGTCAGGACTCGCCGCTGACCGCGACCTGCGATGATATGGTGACGACGCTGCAGCGACTACTCGACAATGCGCAGCGGACGGGGGCCGCACGCGCGGGTGTCGACGCACGCGAGCTCTACCTCGCGACGCTCGGGATGTCGTGGGCCGCAGAGAACGGGGGAGAATCAACCACGCTGCTCGCCCTGCTGCGTCGCGGCTGGGCTGCTCCGCCTCATTCAGAAACCACTTAGCCGTTGATGACCAGCTTCCAGGACGTCTCGCGGAACTTCGGCCGCAGGCCCAACTTCTCATTGATTGCCAACATGCGTTCGTTATCGAGCGCGTTAAACGTCACGATGCGCCGCGCATCAGGGAATCGGTCCTTGACCTCTCGGTAGAGAACCTGCTTGATGAGCATCCCCAAGCCCCGGCCGCGGGCGCGGCGGTGGACGAAGGTAATCTGCTGGCTCACGGCCTCGGGGTGGTCGTGATCGATGGTGGCGCAGGAGTAGGCGGCGATGCCCTCGGCGTCGACAAGCAGCGCGTTGGCGATGTCCTTGGTTGAGCGCGCGTTCTCGGCGTGAAGCTCCTCAATCATCTCGCGGGTCCACACCTGCGGCTCGGCCTCGTCGGTGGCGGGCACGTCTTCCCAAGACATCTCCATGATGCGGAGGAAAGATTCGATGTGCTCCTCTGGTGGCATCCAACCGGCGAAATACACGGGGCGCAGTCCGGCGGGGATCTCTGGATCCTGGGCGAGCGCGAGGTCCAGCTCGGAGGCCTG
Source organism: Corynebacterium sp. c25Ua_47 (assembly GCF_039907205.1). Taxonomy (NCBI): domain Bacteria; kingdom Bacillati; phylum Actinomycetota; class Actinomycetes; order Mycobacteriales; family Corynebacteriaceae; genus Corynebacterium; species Corynebacterium sp. c25Ua_47. Next base: position 113,296 of record NZ_JASBOH010000003.1, read on the forward strand.
CTCCACCACGCCGAGCTCGAAGCCTGCGCCACGGAGAAGTTCGCACCGAGGATCGGTCTCTAACCCATCGAGAGCGATGTTCATCTGCACATAGAGCGTGGTCCGCTGGCGCTGCGACATCTCGTCTTTTATCGCAGTGAAGAGGGAATCGAAGACCTCCGGGGCGAAGTCATCGACGTAGTTGAAGACGGCGTGTGCCACGTGGGTATCGCTAAGAAGGGGGAAGGACAGCTGCGCGAAGCCGCGGAACTTCAGGTCGGTCTCGTCCTCTTGGGCGTGGACGGTGCCCTCGCGCTCGGCGCACGCCATGAGGACATTTTCTCGCTGTGAATTCGGGCGCAGGGTTGCGAGCTCCTGGTCGAGCGAGCGGTTGAAGTCTTCGCCTCCGGATAGGTAGCCGTTCAAGGCATTGAAGGCTTCGTTGTTGGTGCGGATGGCGAGGGACGGCTGCTCGTTGGACTCCAGGTGGGGCGGGGCGATGGTGATGATGTGCAAACAAGGTCCTTTGAAAAGAGATGGTCTGTGACAATTCTTACCACCTGGGGCGATTCACCATGACTAACGGCGCATTGTGGGGGAGGCGGGGGACTGGGCCACGCGGATGGGCGGCGCGACGTGCCAAAACCTGGCATGCTGGTGTTTATGAGTAACGGAAAGCTGATTCTTCTTCGACACGGACAGTCCGAATGGAACGAGTCCAACCAGTTCACCGGTTGGGTTGATGTCAACCTCACTGCCAAGGGCGAGGGCGAGGCCAAGCGTGGCGGCGAGCTGCTCAAGGAACAGGGCATCTTGCCGAATATCGTCTACACCTCCCTGCTGCGCCGTGCCATCCGCACCGCCAATATTGCACTCAACGCAGCGGACCGCCACTGGATCCCGGTTGTGCGTGACTGGCGCCTCAACGAGCGCCACTACGGTGCCCTGCAGGGCCTTAACAAGGCAGAGACCAAGGATAAGTACGGCGAGGAGCAGTTCATGGCATGGCGCCGTTCTTACGGCACCCCGCCGCCGGAGCTCGAGGACTCTTCCGAGTACTCCCAGGCCAACGACGTCCGCTACGCCAACCTGGAGACCGTCCCGCGCACCGAGTGCCTGAAGGACGTCGTCGAGCGCTTCGTCCCTTACTTCGAGGAGGAGATCCTCCCGCGCGCCAAGAAGGGCGAGACCGTTCTCATCGCCGCGCACGGTAATTCCCTGCGCGCGCTGGTCAAGCACCTGGATCAGATCTCCGATGAGGAGATTGCCGGCCTCAATATTCCGACCGGTATCCCGCTGGTTTACGAGATCACCGAGGACGGTTCGGTTGTGAACCCGGGCGGCACGTACCTGGATCTGGAAGCTGCCGCTGCCGGCGCCGCTGCCGTGGCTGCCCAGGGCGGAAAGAAGTAACCGCCCAGGAAGCTGCGTGCTGCGGACGATCCCCAGGGAGCCTATACTCCTTGGGGATTCTTTGTAGGGGTGTGAATGATTGTGGAACTGGTACTCGCTTTCCTCGCCGGTGTGGTGGCCTGCGGCCTGGCCATACCGGTGATCACCCGGATCCGTGAACGGATGGAGCGCCGCCGCGTCCGCGATGCAGACGCTAACCAGGTCACCAGTGTTAGCCAGGTTCTGCACCTCGCCGTGGGTGGTTCCCCATCTGGAATGACCGTGCTTTCGCGCACGAAAGAGGTCATCTTCTCTAACCCCGCTGCCCATGAAATGTCGATGGTGCATGACCGTGCGGTGAACCCCGACATTTGGAAGGTCGCGGAAGAGGTCTTCGAAGACAAAGAGACCCGCACACTGGACCTTGCTATCCCCAAACGGCGCACCGGCAACCGCGTGATTCAGGTGCGCGCAGTGGTCCAGCCGCTGACGCTCAACGATGATCGCTTCGTCATCGTCTACGGCACCGACGAATCCGAATCGGTGCGCATGGAATCCGCTCGTCGTGACTTCGTGGCCAACGTGTCGCACGAGTTGAAGACCCCGGTGGGCGGCATCGCCCTGCTAGCCGAGGCACTCCTCCAGGACACCGGGGACCCCGAGCACGTCGAGTACTTCGGTAGCAAGGTGCAGAAGGAAGCGGCGCGCATGGCGGACATGGTCAGCGAGCTCATCTCCCTGTCCAAGCTGCAGGGTGCGGAGGCCCTCCCGGAGATGGAGCCGCTCGACCTCGATGAGGTCATTGATGAAGCCATCACCCGCAACCAACTCGCCGCCGATTCCCACCACAACCAGCTCACCCGCGGCGAATCCGCAGGCGTCAAGGTGATGGGAGATAAGTCCCTCCTGGTGACGGCGATTTCCAACCTGATCTCGAACGCCATCCACTATTCGCCAGATGAACTACCGGTGTCGGTAACGCAGAAGGTGGTCGGAGACAAGGTCGTTCACATTCGCGTCACGGATCGCGGCATTGGCATCGCCCCAGAGGATCAAAAGCGCGTGTTTGAACGCTTCTTCCGCGTGGATAAGGCGCGCTCCCGGCAGACCGGCGGAACGGGCCTGGGCCTGGCCATTGTGAAGCACGTCGTGGCTAATCACGGCGGCAACATCAAGCTGTGGTCGCGTCCTGGCACCGGCTCGACGTTCACTATCGAGCTCCCTATATATGCCGAAGAAAAGCCAACAGATAATCTTATTAATCGGGATAATATAGAAGACGGAGCCGTCAGCTCTGCCGCCCCTGGTTTGCAGCGCGCCGTGGCGCGTGTAGCAGCTCGTCGAAAGGATAAAGCGCAATGACCACCATCCTCATCGTTGAAGATGAAGAGTCGCTGGCCGATCCCCTCGCCTTCCTCCTCCGAAAGGAGGGATTCGACGTACTCCTCGCCCCAGACGGGCCTAGTGCGCTAGAACAGTTCGCGGCGAATCACGTGGACATCGTCCTATTGGACCTCATGCTGCCGGGAATGTCCGGAACTGACGTGTGCAAGCAGCTGCGTGCGACGTCCTCCGTGCCGGTGATCATGGTGACTGCGCGCGATTCTGAAATCGACAAGGTCGTGGGCCTCGAGCTTGGCGCTGATGACTACGTAACTAAGCCTTATTCCTCCCGCGAGCTCATCGCCCGCATCCGCGCGGTGCTGCGCCGCGGCCACGACGTCTCATCTGACCACGCCGAGGAGGAGCCGGACGATCAGATTCTGGAAGGCGGTCGCGTGCGCATGGACGTCGAGCGCCACACCGTGCTTGTCGCCGGTGAACCGGTCTCCATGCCGCTCAAGGAATTCGACCTTCTCGAGTACTTGCTGCGCAACGCTGGGCGCGTGTTGACCCGCGGTCAGCTCATCGACCGCATCTGGGGCGCCGACTACGTGGGTGACACCAAGACTCTCGACGTTCATGTCAAGCGCCTGCGCTCCAAGATCGAAGCCGAGCCTTCCCACCCGCAGCAGCTCGTGACGGTGCGTGGCCTCGGCTACAAGTTCGAGGCTTAAGCGCGAGGATCCGCCGGGTGCCGCGGGAAGTCGACCCCGGAGCGCCCCCGGGCCTCGCAGTGCTTGGCCAGAATCTCGTAGCTCTCCTCGCCGAGTAGCGCGATGAGCTCGGTTTTCTGCGACTTCCACAGTGGCTCATCCGCTATGTGGCAGGAGGGATCCGCCGAGCAATACCAATCGAAGTCCTCGCCGCCGTTGCCCCACCCGCGACGGTCATATTCGCCGATGGTTGTGCGCAGGATTTCCTCCCCGTCGGGGCGCTCCTCGTAGTCTTCGTGCCGGCGAATGGGCAGCTGCCAGCACACTTCGGGCTTGACCACGGTGAGTTCCTCGCCCGCCTCGAGCGCCCACTGGTGGATAGCGCAGCCCGCGCCTGTGGGCCAGCCGGCGCGGTTGGCGAAGATGCAGGCGCCGTCGACAAGCGGCGTCTTGAGCGCCGGTTCCGGCTCGCCATCATCGCCGTCGAGCTCATCCCATTCCAGCCAGGGTTCCAGCTCCTCAGATTCTCCGTGTTGGAGGAACTCATCTACCCCCTCTGGGCGGTGCTGCCAGAAGCGGGCGGGCATGCGGGAGACGGCGTCGTGAAGCTGCTCCCTGTCTGTCTCATCAGCCATGTAGGCGCCGTGGACGCAGCAGCCGACGTCGGGCTGTTGCTTATCGATGCCGTGGCACCTCTCCGTTCCAAACTGGCAGGCATAGTGCGATTCGAGCCAGGTCAGGTCGATAGAGAAGACATGGAGTGGATCGTTCGGATCCGTAAATTCAAACCACTCTCTGGGGAAGTCGGGGGCCTTTTCGCGGCCGGCCAAGATGGATGCTGCCGCGGGGGAGGAGGCAGGAAAACCCAGGTAAACTTCATTCGATTTCGGGCGATTCACACCTACCCACGGTAGACCTACTACTCTAGAGGCGTGCGATTAGGTGTATTAGACGTCGGAAGTAATACCGTCCATCTTGTTGCGGTCGACGCCGCAACCGGTGGGCGGCCTTCGCCGATGAGCGATTGGAAGACCCCGCTGCGTCTGGTGGAACAGCTAGACAAGGACGGCAACATCCACGAGAAGGGCATGAAGAAGCTCATTTCCGCCGTGGGTGAGGCCGCTGAGCTGGGCCAGAAGCTGGGCTGTGATGAATTCATCGCCTTTGCTACCTCCGCCGTGCGCTCGGCCACGAACTCGGCCAAGGTCCTTGACGAAGTGGAAAAGCAAACCGGCGTGCGCCTAGAGATCCTGTCGGGCGAAGAGGAAGCGCGCTTGACCTTCCTGGCAGCGCGTCGCTGGTACGGCTGGTCCGCTGGCCGCATTACCAACCTCGATATTGGTGGTGGCTCGCTGGAGCTATCCACCGGTACCGACGAGCATCCGGAGATGGCCTTCTCCCTCGACCTGGGAGCTGGCCGCCTGACCCACAACTGGTTTGATACTGACCCGCCGGAGAAATCCAAGGTGAACTTGCTGCGGGATTACATTGACGCGGAACTGGTCGGCGTGGCCGATAAAATGCGCGCGCTGGGCCCCGCTGGTTTGGCCGTGGGAACCTCGAAAACCTTCCGCACGCTGGCTCGTTTGACCGGTGCCGCACCGTCATCGGCGGGTCCCTACGTCAAGCGCACCCTCACTGCACCGGGTCTGCGCCAGCTGATTTCCTTCATCTCTCGTATGACTGCAGCTGACAGGGCAGACCTTGAGGGTGTAAGTTCTACCCGATCGCATCAGATCGTCGCCGGCGCGCTTGTTGCCGAGGCGAGCATGCGTGCCCTGGGAATCGAAAAGTTGGAGATCTGCCCCTGGGCTCTCCGAGAAGGTGTCATTTTGCGCCGTACCGATAAGGGACTGGAATAGGAAAGAAACGTGGCTGACAAGAAACAGTTGACAGTTGCGGAGCTGCTGGCCCGTAACGCGAAGAACCGACCCGGCGAGGAGAAGACCCCGCGCCGCCGTCGTCGCAGCCTTGATGAAGGCGGCATCTCGGTTGCGGAGCTGACCGGCAATCTGGAGAAGGTCAAGGCAACTCCGGCCGAGGCAAAGCACTCCAGCGTCTCCATCGATGAAACGGCCCCGGTCATTCCTGCGCCGAAGAAGGAGCAGAAGGAACAGCCTAAGCAGGAGACTCCTCAGCAGGAGGAATCCAAGAAGAAGGCTGACAAGCCTCAGGCTGTCGCTGTCCCCGTAGAGAAGCCAGCTGAGTCGGAGACCAAGCGCTCCCAGCCCTCTGACGAGGACACGCGCGTTATCCAGAAAGTCAAGGACGAGCCTAAGAAGAAGGCTGAGACAAAGCAGACTGAGGCTAAGGCCGAGCCGAAGGTCGAAGAAAAAACCGACGATAAGGCCGAAACAAAGGTCGCAGACAAGCCCGTACCACAGGCTGCGGAAGCAACCGAGGATGACACCTTCACCACCGGTGAGCTCGAGGCAGTGGATCAGGACCTTGAAGAGTACGACGAGGACTACGACGACGAGGAGGAGGGCAAGCTCAACCCCTTCGCTGTCGTCCTGCTCGCCCTCGTGGGTATCGTGCTCGGTGCCATCGTGTTCAAGGGCTTTGAAATTCTTTGGGACCGCTTCGACCGCCTCGTCGTCGTCGTGCTCGGCGTCGTTGTCACCGGCGTCATCGTCGGAATCGTCCACGCACTGCGCACCAGCCGCGATGGTTTGTCGATGTTCCTCGCAGCCGTCACTGGCCTCGTGCTTACCTTCGGCCCGCTGCTCGTTGTGATGTAAGCACCTGTTCCACAAGACACTTTCTATAAGGCATCTGTCACAAGGCATCTGTTAAAAGGTATCTTTGCCCCTGAAAACGCCTTTTATCCCTTGCTAAGGGCGTTTTTAGAGCAGAAAACGCCTTCTGACAGATGCCTTTTGCATGCGCGGGGTCAACCTGCGGGCAAAGCCTTGACCTGGTGGCCGCGTTCCAGCCTTTCTGGCACCCTGGGATGCATGACAAAAATTGCAGTACTTGGTGGAGGACAAATCGGCGAGGCCCTAGTTTCCGGGCTCGTGAATGCAGGCTACGAGGCCGCAGACATTGTGGTGACCAACCGCCGCTCCGAGCGCGGTGAGGAGCTGAAGAACGCTTACGGTGTGAGTGTTACCAGCGATAACGCCGCGGCGATCGACGGCGCCGACTACATCTTTGCGTGTGTGAAGCCCTATGCCATCGTCGAGCTTCTCGAGGGCCTCGACATTCCCAAGACAGCGGTGGTCGCCTCCATGGCGGCTGGTCTGACCCTCGACACACTTGAGAAGGCCGCCGGCGAGGACGTTCCCGTCGTCCGCGTCATGCCGAACACCCCCATGCTGGTGGGCAAGGGCATGTGCACCTGCGCGGGTGGTGCCCACGTCACGAAGGAGCAGCTCGACGGCGTGGTCAAACTGCTGGAGGCCGTCGGTGAGGTCGCCGTCATCGAAGAAAAACACATTGATGCCGCTACCGCCCTGGCCGGCTCTGCACCTGCCTACTACTTCCTGGTCACCGAAGCGCTCATTGATGCCGGCGTACAACTCGGCCTCACCCGCGACGTTGCCGAGAAGCTGGCCACCCGCACTGCACAGGGCGCGGGTGAAATGTTGGCTGAATCCGGTAAGGATCCGGTCGCTTTGCGCGCAGGGGTAACCTCCCCGGGGGGAACCACTGCCGCTGCCCTTCGCGAGCTCGAGGAGTCCGGACTTCGAGGCGCCTTCTTCCGCGCCGCTGAGGCATGTTCCCAGCGTGCGCAGGAACTTGCCTAGAGTTCTCCACCGCCCTGGGAGCGATGTGACACCTGTTGTCATTCGGGCTTGATGGGGAACAACGGTGCGAAAGAGGAAAAAATTGGCACTTGGGTCGCATTAGTCACAGGTTTCACGCTAAGCTGGCAGGAGCGCGTGCGTGATAGTCCTGTGGGAGGGGAAGCCTACAGCGCGTCACGTGCTGAAGGGTTAAATAAACTATGACGAATGAAGATAAGGGAACTTTCCTGACCATCGCCGAAGTTGCGGAGATCATGCGTGTCTCCAAGATGACGGTGTACAGGTTGGTTCATGCAGGTGACATGCCGGCAGTGCGCGTGGGACGCTCGTTCCGCGTTCACGAATCTGCCGTCAAGGAATACCTTGAGGCTTCCGTGTACGGAGCCTAACGCACACCTCTCTCTGGCAGCGCCCACCACTGCGGACCCTCGCGGTCCACGGCGGTGGGCGCTGCCGTTAGTTTTGGTGCTGGGCAGGCCACTAGGTAAGATAGTGAACATTCGTTTCGGCACTGGTATGCCTGTGTCTCCCCGTTTCGCGGGGCCGCCTCGAGTGCACCGTGGGTGGTTTTATTCCAGGCGTTGCCGGCCGGGTTACGTACGTACTGATACCGAAAGTGAGGAAACCTGCTATGGGTTCTGTCATCAAGAAGCGCCGCAAGCGCATGTCCAAGAAGAAGCACCGCAAGATGCTGCGCCGCACCCGCGTTCAGCGCCGTAAGCTGGGCAAGTAAAGCTTCGCCTTGCAACTCCCCGCATGGTCCTTTTGGGATCGTGGCGGGGAGTTTCTGTTATCTTTTCTCCTTCCCGTCATTTCAGATAACCGCGCCGTCGTTTCAGACGACGAAGCTGCTTAGAACGGAATATCTTCCTGCGGGGTGCTGGGGGTACGGGGTTCCTCGGCAGCGGCTTGTGCTTCCTTAGCTTCCTGCTGGGCGCGCTCGCGGGTGGCCGAAATCTTTTGGGCTACCGTCTGGGCCCAACGCTTGTTCTTCTTTGCCAGCGGGCCGGTCGGCTCCGTCATGGCCCACGTCCCATCCTCGTAGAGCCACACGATGTCCCCGGTATGCGGATCCATGATGTAGTGTGCGCGCCCATCAGTCTTCATGTTGTGATGGTGCTGGCACAGGCTGGCCAGGTTACGCGGATGTGTGGCACCGCCATCGGCGTAGTTAATGCGGTGGTCCATTTGGCACAGGTAGGCCGGCCGGTTGCATCCTGGAGCGCGGCAGGTGCCGTCCCTGCCCTCCACGTATTTGCGGATGAGCTCTGAGCAAACGTAGCTGGCTGACTCCGGCGGCTGCGAGGAAAGGTCGCGCGTGCGTGTTGCGGGAATGTCCTGTGACGTCCAACCATGCCCTTGGACGAAGGTAGGGGCGTTGTCAATGTCGGTGGCCTGATAGGTGTGCAGAATGACGGTCGCGGGCGGAGAGATGCTGCCGGCGATGAGCTTCTTCAGGGCGTCAGCCTGTGAGAGGCCGTTCTCCTTTGCTGCCTGCTTGATGTAGCCATCCAGAATCATGCCCGTGGCGCTATCCGTATTGAGCTCGAGGATGCCGCGCTCGCCAGTATCGGTAAAAGTATATGAGTCCTTCTTCGGGGAATCGCGGAAGGAAAAAGACTTGTTGATGCTCTTGCAGATATCGCGCACCTTTCGTCCAATCTGCGCCGGGGTAGGAAAGACCTGGTTTGGCGAGGTAGGGGTGAAGAAGGTGACCAGGGCGTCGTCGATAAGCGCGAGTGTTTCCGCAGGCAGCGCGCCCAGCTTGGTCAAGGTGCGGTCGATGGTGATGAGCGCTTTCATGTCGAGCAAGAACTGGCTGTCTTGCAGGGCCTTGACCTGCGGTAGCTCCGTGAGGCGGTGCACGGCTAGACAGCATTCACTAACGGTGTAGTCCCCGACGCCAAGCTTGGTGACGAGCCTCTGACACGCGACACCGAAATCCTCATCGAGGTCTGGCATGGCGGCTACCCACGAGCGGTAGTCTGCGCGGCGAGCGGCGCTGCGTTCTACGGCGAGGGCGCAGTCAGGGTTCATATGGGAAAAGTAGGCGGTTTGGGTGGCGGTGTTCACGGTATCCCCCGGGTTTGACGTGTCGATGATATGTTCTAAGCGCACTATAAAACATGTCCCGGACATCTATCTCTACCTGGCATTATTGGGATATCTGGGAGGGGGTTATGGAGCCTGTATTTGTCGCTATACACCGAGTGGGGAGTGCCATCCTTCTCGCCCCACAGGAGCTCATCGCGTACGTAAAATGGCGAACTATGTTGCCTCGACTCCTCACTCTTAACAGCCTGGTTATTTCGCAGACCAAGTCCTTCATGCAAGATGAATTCCTGATCGCCGATGACGAGGGCGTGCCCGTCGGGACGATTCTGCAGTCGACGAGCCTGAAGGACATGTTCTTCAACGCCTCCCGCAGCCTCCAAGTTGCCTTCACGGATGAGCAGGGAAACCCGCAACAGCCGCTCATGGTGATCAAGGATCCGCCCAACTTCGTGCAGGATACCTATGAGGTGTATCTGCCGGGCGTCGAGAAGCCCATGGCGATCGTGACCAAGCGGTTTGCCATGTTCAAGACGCGCCTGAGCCTAGAAATGGAGGGCTTCCCGGAGATCGAGATTGAAGGCGATGTCTGGGATTGGAATATCACGATTACCAGCCAGGGGCAGCCGCTGGCAGAGGTGCGCAACGAGTGGGGAGGCGTGGGCAGGTTCCTAGCCGGTAAGAATACCTACCGCCTCAGCATCGCGCCGGGGCTGGACCCGCAGCAGCATGCAGGGTTGATTGGTGCGGTCATGTGCATGGACATGCTGCGCACTAAGGCTCAAAACAGCAGTTAGCGGCGCACGAAGCGCCAGCTGCCATAGGAGAAGAGCGCGGTGGCGAGTGCCGGGAGGCCGTAGGTGCGCACGGCCTTGCGTACCGAGCGGTAGTCGCGGATGAGCCAACCTTTTTCCTCGGCGATATCGCGCAACTTGGAGTCGGGATTAATGGCCACGGGGGTCCCCACCATGGAGAGCATCGGGACATCGTTGGCGCTGTCGGAGTAGGCAGTGCAACGCTCAAGGTCGAGGTTCTCCAAGGTGGCCAGCGCCGCCACGGCGTGCTTTTTACCTGGGCCGTGGAGGATATCGCCGACGAGGCGGCCGGTGAAGCGACCATCTTTAACCTCCGCCACGGTGCCGAGCGCGCCCGTGAAACCGAAGCGCTGCGCCAGAATCTGCGCCAGCTGCACGGGGGTGGCGGTGACCAGCCACACCTGCTGGCCGGCGTCGAGGTGCATCTGCGCCAGCTGCTTCGTGCCCGGGTAGGCCTTCCGGGCCATCGATTGGTCCACGATGCTCTCGCACAAGGCCACCATCTCATCTACCGAGCGACCCTTGACGAACTCGAGCGCCTGCACGCGCCCAGCGGCCACGTCGGCGGCATTCTCCGATCCGGAAATGCGGAACTTGAGCTGCTTCCAGGCAATGGGAAGGATCTCTGAGAGCTTGAAGTAGCGACGCCGCGCGAGGCCCAAGGCAAAGGACACGAGCGAGGACCCTTGGACCAAGGTGTTATCCACGTCGAAGAAGGCAGCAGCGCCGGCGTCTTGGGGGATGTCTGGGTCGGGCTCGGTTATGGGGCGCGACCCCGCCGATTCGAAGGAACCCTGGACGGAATCGATGCCGGAGGAGAAGGCGTCCAGGTCGATACCGAAGAGGTGCTCCACGGCGGCGGCTGCCGACGCCTCACCGGCCGCGCGCTGGTGCTCTTCGCCGAGCGGGGCGAAAGCCTGTTGCTCCAGGAAATTGCGCAAGTTTCCCCTGCTAGCGGTCCAATTGGCAAGGAACTCGCGGGGAGAATCGGGCATACCAGGAGGGAGCGGGAGGGGCACGCGTTCAGCTTTCATAGGGTGGGCGGACTAACGTGTCCATAGTAAACCGCGAAACGTTCTACGTCCTACCGAGGAGAGCTTTATGTCCCACGTCGTCGAACTGATGGTGCGTACCACGTGCGGCTCCTGCGCGCGCGTGCTGGAGCAGATTACCCCGGTGGTTCGTCACGCTGGGGCAGAGCTTAAGGTATGCAACGTCGATGAGGATGCAGAGCTGGCCATGGAATACGGCGATCGCGTTCCTGTTGTGGTTATTGACGGAGAGGAATTCTCCTGCTGGGAAGTGGACAATGAGGAGCTAGCGCAGGCGCTGGCGGACTAGCTTTCTGTGGGCACTTCCGTGAGTTTCGGAAACGAGATGACAACTAGTAGTCTTTTGGATGATCTATGTCATCCAAAGGGATGATGCAAAACTGGAGGGTTGTGCATGAGTGTGCTCGTCGTGGGCATGTCGCATCAGTCGGCGCCGGTGGCGCTGCTGGAAAAGCTGAGCATGGACGAGACCGTGCAGAATGACACTTGCCGGGCCATGGTGTCGGCGGGCTCGCTGAGCGAGGCGATGATTATCTCCACCTGCAACCGCCTCGAGGTATACACCGTCACCAACTCTTTCCACACCGGGGTCCAGGATGTCGTGCGCAACCTCGCTGACGTTTCCGGGGTGGAGGAGGAGAAGCTGCGCTCCTATCTCTATGTGCGCTATGCCGACGCCGCCGCTGAGCACCTCATGATGGTGGCCTCAGGCTTGGACTCGATGGTGGTAGGGGAGCAGCAGATCATCGGCCAGGTGCGCACCGCCTACCAGTTTGCTTCGGAGCAAGGAACCGTCGGCCCGCGCATCCATGCGCTGGCGCAGTCCGCGCTGCGCACCGGCAAGCGGGTGCATTCCGAAACCGAGATCGATGAGGCGGGCTTCTCCATGGTCTCCTTTGCTTTTGATCAGGCGCTGAGCCGCATGGGCAGGGAAGATCTCGCGGGCAAGCGCGTGCTCATCTTGGGCGCAGGCGCGATGGCTTCGCTCGCGGCAACGCACGCGGGGCGCCTGGGTGCGCAGCTAATTATCGCGAACCGCACCATTGCCCGTGCGGAGCGCGTGGCACAGCATGCCCATGAGGCGGGCGTGTACGCGGACGTTATCGACTTCTCGGAGCGCGCCCAGGCCCTGCGCGATGTGGACGTGGCAATTTCCGCCACGGGAGCCCAGGGCTTCACTATTACGGCGGCCGACGTCGAGCGCTATCACGTAGCCGACCGCGAGCTGATGCTCGTGGATCTCTCTCTGCCGCGCGATATTGATGACGCTGTGGCAGAGGTCGAGGGAGTCGATCTGGTCAACATCGAGAGGCTCAGCAACTCCCTGCAGGCAGCCGATACCGACCTGGCCGCCGGTACCAGCCCGCACGCGCAGGCGCGGCGCATCGTCAGCGAAGAGCTGGAAGCCTATGCCTCTGAGCAACGCGTCCGCGACGTCGTCCCGGCGGTCTCAGCTCTGCGCAAGCGGGCCGCGAACCTGGTCCAGTGCGAGGTAGCGCGGCTGGAGCAGAAGCACCCGGAGCTGGATGAGCGCCAGATGGGAGATATCAATCGCGCCCTCAAGCGCGTTGCGGATAAGCTGCTGCACGAGCCCACGGTCCGCGCGAAGCAGCTCGCGGCGAACTCTGGCACCGTGAGCCACGAGACCGCACTGCAGGAGCTTTTTGGACTCCACCTGGAGGGCAGCGGCGTCGCCGTGGACGTGGCGGAGCTGCCGGACGCCGCGCAGATGGAAGCCGCGGAAAGCACTAAGGAAGAAAAGGACGCATAGATGTTGAAGATCGGTACCCGAGGATCCCTCCTGGCCACGACTCAGTCGGGCCACGTGCAAGAGTGGCTGCAAGAGGAAGGCTATGAGGCTGAGCTGCACATCGTCACCACGCAGGGTGACGTCAATATGGCTCCCGTGGAGCGCATCGGCGTGGGCGTGTTTACCCAGGCCCTGCGTGAGGCCGTCGCCCGCGGCGAGTGCGAGATCGCAGTGCACTCTTTTAAGGACCTGCCCACGGCTGCCGACGAGCGCTTCGACCTCGTGGTTCCGCAGCGCCAGGACGTGCGCGAAGCACTTATTGCCCGCGATGGCCTGACCCTCAAGGAACTGCCGGAGGGCGCGCGCGTGGGTACGTCTGCCCCGCGCCGCATCAGCCAGCTGCGCGCGATACGCCCAGACCTGGACATCCGTCCGCTGCGTGGCAATATTGATACCCGGATGGGCAAGGTCACCAGCGGCGAGCTCGACGCCGTCCTCTTGGCCTACGCCGGCCTCGTGCGCGCGGGTTACGCGGATCGCGCCACCGAGGTCTTCGATCCGGAGATCTTCATGCCCGCGCCCGCGCAGGGTGCCCTGGCCATCGAGGCGGTCAAGGGGACCGAGGCGGCGAAGGCCATCGCCCTGCTTGCCGACGCCCCCGCTACCGCCGCCACCCGCGCCGAGCGCACCGTACTTTCCCAACTGGAGGCCGGTTGCACCGCGCCGGTGGCCGCTACCTCCCACTGGGAGGGCGATCAGCTTGTCGTGCGCGGTGGGGTCTTCGCTCTCGACGGCTCCCGCCAGCTCATCGCTCAGGCTCAGGGAACAGCGGACGAGGCTGAAGAATTGGGGCGCGCGGTCTCCAAGGAGCTCTTCGCGCAGGGAGCTGCAGACCTACTGGCAGCGGAGTAATCGCACGTAGATTTTTGGTTTCGGGCCTTTTCCTTTAGTGTGTATCTAGCACACGATCATTGAGAGCAATGATTAAGGGCCCCTTAACTCGCGAGTGAGGGGCTTTCTTATCTCCATCCCGCGCCTGCCACGCTTCGGCGCCGGGGCACTCGGAACCCACAAACTAGAAAAGAACCTTATGAGCAATGCCGTGCCGGATACCCAGCCTGAGCTGGGTAAGTCTGATCTGGGCAAAGTCGTCTTCGTCGGTGCCGGCCCAGGTAATCCTGATCTGCTGACCGTCCGCGCCCGCGAGGTTCTGGAGACCACCGCTAACGTTGTCACCGACGCGGGGGTTTCGCAGGGCGTGCGCGACATGGTGGCGCAGCAGGTGCCGGTTCCGCAGGAGCTTCTCGACGCCGCCGAGGAAGAGTACGAGCGCATCTGCGCCGCGGCCAAGGAAGCGGGCGCGCGCCGCAAGCCGCCGCGCCCAGCACCGCCGACGGCGGCGGTCTTTGAGGAGGTCGAGGGGGACGTCGTCAAGCAACTGCGTAACGCGCTCGAGCGCGCCGAGGGCCACGACGTGATCCGTCTAGTTACCGGTAACCCGCTCAACCGCGAATCCATCAAGGCGGAGATTACCGCCGTGGCCAACGCGGGCATGGAATTCCAGGTGGTCCCGGGTATGTCCCTGCCTTCGACGGTTCCCTCCTTTGCGGGCATTGCTCTCGGTGCCACGTACACCGAGGCCGACATCACGGAAGGGGCGGACTGGGACGCGCTGGCCACCGCGACGCAGCCGCTGGTTTTGCAGGCCACGGCGGATGACCTGCCGGTCATTTCCGCCGAGCTGGTGGAGCGCGGAATGCCCGCGGAGACGGAAGCATATGTCACCGTTCACGGCACCACGCGCCTGCAGCGCACCCACGAGACCACGCTGGGCACGCTGGGCAAACTTGATGCTGAGCTGCCGGGTGAGCTCGTGGTGACGCTGGGGCGTAGCTTTGATGATCGCTCGAAGTATTCCTGGTGGGAGAACCGTTCGCTCTATGGCTGGCGTGTGCTGGTGCCGCGCACGAAGGAGCAGGCCGCGGCAATGAGCGCGCGCCTGGCTGGTCACGGTGCTATCCCGCAGTCGGTGCCCACCATCTCCGTGGAACCGCCGCGCAACCCGGCGCAGATGGATCGCGCCATCAAGGGCATCGTCGAGGGCCGTTACAAGTGGGTCGTGTTCACCTCCGTGAATGCGGTGAGCGCGGTGTGGAAGAAGATTGCGGAACTCGGCCTCGATGCCCGCGATTTCGCCGGCGTGCACCTCGCCGCGGTGGGGCAGAAGACCGCCGATGCGATTCGCTCCAAGGGCATGGTGCCGGAGCTGCTGCCGCCGGCAACGAAGCAGAACGCCGAGGGTCTCGTCGAGGTTTTCCCCAACTATGTTGAAGACATCGACGCTGTGGGGCGTGTGCTGCTGCCGCGCGCCGATATTGCCGGCGAGGCGCTGGTGACTGGCCTGCTGGACTTGGGCTGGGAGGTCGATGATGTCGTGGCTTACCGCACGGTTCGTGCGGCCCCGCCGGCCGCGGAGATCCGCGACATGATCAAGACTGGCGGTTTCGACGCCGTGGCCTTTACCTCGCCGTCGACGGTGCGCAACCTCGTCGGCATTGCCGGCAAGCCGCATGCCCGCACCATCATCGCCTGCATCGGCCCCTCCACTAAGGCGGCGGCCGAGGAAGTGGGCCTGCGCGTGGACGTGGTCCCAGAGGTCGCGGACGTGCCGATGCTTGTCGACGCCCTCGCTGACCACGTCGCGGCCCTGCGCGCTGCCGGCAACCTTCCTGCTCCGCGCAAGAAGCGCCGCTCGCGCAAGAAGACGGCGTAGACCGCTTCTGGGCGGGCAGGAGAGGGGCGACTAGAGTCGAGAAGGTAGTTCAATTTTCTCGTAGCTCAAAGGAGAGTTTTTACTCATGAGCATTGCTCGCCGCCCCCGCCGCCTACGTCAGAACCCGGCTTTTAGGGATTTGGTTGCGGAAACCTCGCTGCGCCCCTCCGACCTCATCCTCCCGATGTTCGTGGTCGACGGTCTGAATGAACCCCGTGATATCCCCTCCATGCCGGGCGTGCAGCAGCACAGCCTGGATTCCCTCAAGCGTGCTGCGCACGAGGCCCTTGATGCGGGCGTGACCTGCGTTGACCTCTTCGGCGTGCCGCGCGAAGAGGATAAGGACGCGACCGGCTCCGTGGCCTGGGACCCGCAGGGCATCCTCAACGTGGCGATTGCGGAGCTGCGCCAGGAATTTGGCGATGACCTCATCGTCATGGCGGATACCTGCCTTGATGAGTTCACCTCCCACGGCCACTGCGGCGTGGTCGATGACCAGGGCCGCGTGCTCAACGATGAAACCGTGGAGCTCTACCAGGACATGGCCCGCTCCCAGGCACGTGCTGGCGCGCACATGGTCAGCCCCTCCGGCATGATGGATGGCCAGATTGCCGCGATCCGCGAGGCCCTCGATGAGGCCGGCCACGAGGATGTGGCGATCATGGCCTACTCGGCCAAGTACGCTTCGGCCTTCTTCGGTCCCTTCCGCGATGCCGTGGGCTCCTCCCTAGAGGGGGACCGCCGCACCTACCAGCAGGACCCGCGCAACTTCCGCGAGTCCATGCTGGAGGTGGACCTGGACATCGAGGAAGGCGCGGACATTGTCATGGTGAAGCCTGGCCTGCCGTACCTCGATGTGCTGGCCGGTGCCGTCGAGCGTTCCTCCGTGCCGGTAGCTGTTTACCAGGTCTCCGGTGAGTACGCGATGATTCAGGCCGCTTCCCAGAACGGGTGGATTGACGGCGAGGCCGTTATGCTGGAGTCCTTGACCGCGTTCAAGCGCGCGGGTGCGGATCAGATCCTGACCTATTTCGCCACGGACGCCGCCCGCTTGCTCAAGTAAAAGGAGAATCGTGACGTTCAGCCCGAACACTACGCCGTCGGCACACAAGCCGACGGGGCAGAATAAGGAGCCGGATAAGGAGCACGCCAAGCGCACCGAAGCCGTCTCCCTCATGCTCAAGGTGTGGACCGTTGCCCTGGTGCTCGAGGTGGTGCACCTGGTCTTAAGTATCGTGCTCACCTTGCTGAACCGCGATGAGCTCTTTGCCCAGGCCCGCAAGACCGCGGAGTCTGCGGCGGAGAAGTCCGGGCAGGACGTCAGCGATGCCTTCGTACAGCTCGTGGGTTATGGCTCGGTGGCGTTCAGCTCGCTGATTTCACTCGCCATCGTCGTGCTGCTGGGCATCATGCTGGGCTTTATCCACAAGAACTCCAAGGCAGCCGGTACTGGCCGGCGACTGTGGTTCGCTTTTTCCCTCTACTTTGCTCTCCGCGTGCTCATCGTTTTCATTAGTAGTCCCGCCGGGGCGAACGTGCCGGACTGGCTATTCCTGCTCGATGGTGCCGTGCAGATCCTTGTCGGCGTGGCGGCCGTGATGGGCTTGATGTTCTCCACCAAGGAAGAGATACTCGAGTACACCGGCGAGATGGAGCAGCTGCGCCAGATGCGCAAGGAGATGGAGGAACAGCGCCGCCAGGAAAACCTGGAGGAGCGCGAGAAGAAGAATAAAGATAATAAAAACAAGGACAGGGAGAAAGAAGACAGCAAGGACGGCAAGCGATGAGCGAGCGCCCCGGTCCCGCGGACTATAACCGCCGCCCACGCCGCCCTAAGAAGCAGGGTGAGCAAGACTTTTCCACCTGGCCTTCGCAGCTGCGCATTGCCTACTGGGTCTGCGTGATTGCCGCAATTGTCATGCTCACCGCCGGAATGGTGGGGATCTTTGGTTCCTATACATCGGTGACGAACACCCAGCTCAGCCCGGAGCAGGTGGACTATATCCGCTTCAACACGCGTTTTGCGGCCATCTCCAACGTGGTGGGTGCCGTCATCATCGCGGCCTGCTCCGCGCAGCTGGCAAGCGGTTCAGTATGGGCGCGCCGCATCATCACCGCGGTGTCTGCCTACACCATGTTCGTCAGTATTGCGGCGCTGATCGCGGGCGTGGGTGGGTTGCTCTTACTGCTTATTCCGATGGCGCTCATGGTGGCCATCTACTTCCTCTTTCACCCGGATTCAACGGCTTTCATCAAGGCCCGTCGTGCCCAAAACTCCTGATTGGCGCCTACTCCAACTTTTGATTCATAATGGACGGTATGTCTCGACTGTCTGATGCGCCGCTGATTGCTGCCGCTACTGGCCACACGCCCTCCCGCCCGCCCGTCTGGTTCATGCGCCAGGCGGGGCGCTCTTTGCCGGAGTACCGCAAGGTGCGCGAGGGAATCAGTATGCTGGATTCCTGTTTCATGCCGGAGCTCCTCGCGGAGATCACCCTGCAGCCGGTGCGCCGCCACGACGTTGATGGCGCCATCCTGTTCAGCGATATCGTCGTCCCGCTCAAGGCCGCGGGCGTTGGCGTGGAGATTGTCCCCGGCCGCGGCCCCGTCATGGATGCACCCGTGCGCACCACGGAGGATGTTGCCAACCTGCCTATCCTCGACGTCGACGTGGCTGAGGTCCGCCAGGGCATTGAGATCATTCTGAGCGAGCTCACCGACAAGCAGGCCCTCATCGGTTTCGTCGGTGCTCCCTTCACCTTGGCCAGCTACCTCATCGAGGGCGGCCCTTCGAAGAACCACGAGCGCACCAAGGCCCTGATGCATTCCGATCCGGACACCTGGCACCACCTCATGGAGCGCCTCACCCCGACGATCATCTCCTTCCTGGAGCTCCAGCTGGATGCCGGCATCGACGCGATGCAGCTCTTCGATTCCTGGGCGGGCTACCTCAACGAGCGCGATTACCGCGAGTTCGTGCTGCCTTATTCGGAGCAGATCCTCAAGGTCGCGGAGGGCCGCGTGCCGCGCATTCACTTCGGCGTGGGGACCGGCGAGCTGCTCGGCGCGATGTCGGAGGCCGGTTCTGAGGTCATGGGCGTGGACTACCGCGTGAGCATGGATGCCGCCGCGGCCCGCGTCAACGCGGACATTCTCCAGGGCAACCTCGACCCGGCTCTGCTGTTCGCCGGCGAGGATGCGGTGCGCAAGGAAGTACGCGCCATCAAGGCTGAAGTAGATGCCGCCCGCGCGGCAGGCAACCTGCGTGGACACATCTGGAACCTTGGCCACGGCGTGCTGCCGACCACGGAGGCGGAGGCCATTACCCGTGCCGTCGCCATCATCCACGAGGAGGGCTAAATGAAGATCGCGATCATCGGTGCGGGCCTCGCAGGCCTGACCGCGGCATGGGAAATCAAGCAGAACACTGAGGGCTCCCACGACATCTTCGTCTTCGAAGCAGCCGACCGCATCGGCGGCAAGCTGCACACCGTGGCCTTCAACGGCGGTCCGACGGACATGGGCGCGGAGGCCTTCATCCGCCGCCGCCAGGACGCTGTGGACTTCTTCACGGAGCTCGGCCTGCAGGATTCCTTCGTGGAGCCCAATCCGGAGTTGCGCCCGCGCGTGTACACCGGCGGCGAGCTGCACTTCCTGCCGCAGGGCGGGGTCATGGGTATTCCTTCCGAGCCGCAGGACTTCTTCTCCGAGGCGACCAACGAGCGCATCACCAACGAGCAGCCCTTCGAGTGGGAGATCGGCGGGGATGTCTCTGTGGGTCAGCTCGTGCGCCAACAGTACGGCGATGACGTGGTGGACCACGTGGTCTCTGCGCTGCTCGGCGGTGTCTACTCCTGCTCGGCCGATGACCTGGGCCTGCGCGCCACGGTCCCGCACCTGGCGGCCACGCTGGACACGTTGGCGAAGGACGGCCCCGTCACGCTGTCGGCGGCAATCAAGCAGATTGAGTCCGGCCGCAGCCCAGCCGAAGGCTCCGTCTTCGGCACCTTCAAGGGCGGCTACGCCGAGCTCTACGAAGCCCTGGCTGAGAAGTCCGGCGCACAGATCCACCTGGACACCTTCGTCTCTGGTGTCACGCGCAAGGGCGATGCCTTCGAGGTCAAGGGCGCGCCGGGGGATATCGGTCCCTTCGATCGCGTGTTCTTTGCCACCCCAGCTCCCACAACCGCGCGCCTGCTCAAGGCCGTGGCCCCCGAGGCCGCCCAGGAGCTGTCCACCGTCCAGCTGGCTTCCTCTGTGGTTGTCGGCTTCAATTTCGCCTCCGCCACGGATCCGGAGGGCAACTCCCTTCCGGAGGCCACCGGTATCCTCGTCGCCTCCGATGAGCCTGACCTGCGCGCCAAGGCCTTCACTCTCTCCTCTAATAAGTGGCCGCACCTGAACGAGCGCGAGGGCTTCCTCGTGCGCGCCTCCTTCGGCCGCTTCGGCGATGACGCCCTCGTGCGCGCGGAGGAGGATGACCTGGTGGACTACGCCCTCGATGACCTGCAGAAGATCACAGGCTTCGACGGCCGCGCCGCCGGCGTGGAGGAGATCTACACGCAGCGCTGGTTCGGCGGCATCCCCCGCTATGACGAAAAGCACCTGGCCACCGTTGCCGCCGTGCGTGCCGCGCTTGCCGACGTCCCCGGTATCGCCACCGCCGGCGCCTGGGCTGATGGAGTCGGCGTGCCCGCCGTTATTGCCGGCGCCCGCGCTGCCGCGCAAGCACTCGTCAGCTAGCTCGCTGTCGGCGCCTGCCTTTTGGCACCTCACACAAAGGGCGCGCCGCAAAAGGCATCTGATAAAAGGCATCTTTGGGTCTAAAAACGCCATTTGCCAAGCATAAAAGGCGTTTTTGGCCGTGAAAACGCCTTATGACTGATGCCTTTTGTCAGATGCCTTTTAGACAGAGGCGATACGGGAAGTTGACGCTAGCTAGTAGTGGTATCTGCACCCAGCAATCTCGATGGTCACGCCCTTAATGCGATAGATCAGTCGGTGCTCTTCCGTAATTCGCCGAGACCAGAACCCGGCCAACTCGAACTTGAGTGGTTCGGGCTTTCCTATCCCTTCATTGCCGTTTCGTGCAATGTCTTTAATGAGGCTATTGATTCTCTTGAGGATCTTCTTGTTGTGAGCTTGCCACCAGAGGTAGTCCTCCCATGCTTCCTCTGTCCACGAAAGAATCATGAAGCTTAATCTTCCTCAACGAGCTCGTGCTCCGTTGCTTCCCCGGCGTTGAGGCTCTCGATGGAGTCAAGCAGGCGCTGGGCATTGCGAGGGGAACGCAGAAGGTATGCGGTTTCGCGAAGAGAGTTGTAGTCATCTAAGGAAACGATGACTGCAGACTCATGACCACTACGAGTGATGATGACTTCCTCACGGTCATCAACAACAGACTGCAAAACTTCGGCGTACCGTGCTCTCGATTCCGAGTAAGACATGGTTTTCATCAGCCTTCTCCCTTCTTGTACAAGAAACTGTACAACGAAAAGAGGATGAGCGCTAGAGAGGTTTCAGTTTATGGGGCCACGTGAACGGTGCGCGTCAGATTGAGCTGCTCGCATACGTGCTCGTCGTGGCTGACCAGGATGAATGCCCCGCGGTAGCTCGTGAGCACCTCAATCAGCCAGTCGGTGGTGGGGATATCGAGGTTGTTCGTCGGTTCGTCAAGAAGCAGAAAGCGCGGGGCTGGGTGGCTGAGCAAGACTCGGGCGATTTCGACGCGGAAGCGCTCGCCACCAGAAAGCTGGCCCACGGGCTGGTGGATCTTGTCGTTGATAAAGAGCATCTGGGCCAGCTGGTCGCGCAGGAACTGCGGGTCCGCGCTGGGGTTGGCCTCCCGCACGATATCGAGCACAGACTTCTCCGCGGGCAAGACGATGCGTTGGCGGATGTATCCGCAGGGCAGCGCGTAGTCGACGTCGCCGCGGGCGACGCGGTTGAGGAAGGTGGTCTTGCCGCTGCCATTGGGCCCAGCGAGGCGAACGCGCTCGGGGCCAGTAATACTCAGCAGATCGCTGACGAGCACGCGGGTGCCCGCGGGAAGCTCAGTGCCGGGGAGATCGATGTGGACATGGGTGTCGTCGCGAAGCGCGCGCTGTGCCTTGTCGTGTGCTGACTGGGCGGCAGCGACTGCATCGTTGGCCTGTTGAGAACGCCCAGCGGCCGAGCGCTCAGAGCGGTTCTTGTCCAAGCCCATGGCCATGCCGGGTTTGCGCTTCGAGGCGGCGAAGTTCTTGCCGCGGCGGGCATCGCGTGCAATGCGGGTCTGCATAGCGGCGCGCTCGCGGATTTGTTTGCGGTGTTCGGCTTTGGTTTCCCTGACCTTGGCCTGCGCGGAATCCTGCTCAGCATCAATTGCTGCGCGGTACGAGGAGTAGTTTCCTTCGAACTCGCGCAGGGTTCCGTGGTAGAGCTCCGCGATGCTATTCGCGTGCTCGAGGAGTTCGCGGTCGTGTGAGACGACGAGAACCGGCATCGGTGCGGTGCGAATGAGTTCGAGCAGGCGCTGGCGTGATGAGGAGTCCAGGTTGTTGGTGGGCTCGTCGAGGATCAGGAAATCCGGGTTGCGAAAGAAAGCTGCGGTCAGCGCCACGGTCACGGCTTCACCGCCTGACAGTGTTCCGATGGTGCGCTCTAAGGGGAAGGGGATACCCGCAGCGTCGAGAGCCGCCTCGATGCGTTCTCCTAGATCCCATTGCTCACCAACTGCGGCGGCGAGCTCTTCCGAGTATTCGCCAGCCTCAATGCGGGCAATGGCGCTGAGAATCTCTGTCGCGTCAAAGACATCGGCGATGCTGTCAGACGTATGGAGGCCTAAATCCTGGTCGACATAGCTGACTGAGCCCGCGGATACCGTTCCCGAAGTCGGGGCAATGAGGCCCGCAAGTACCTTGGCCAGCGTTGATTTTCCGGAACCATTCGCACCCACCAAGCCCGTGAAGTGGGAGGAAAACGTGCCGGTGAGTTCCGTGAAACAGGGGGTGCCGTCGGGCCAAACGACGGTGAGATGAGAAAAAGAAATAGGCATGAAGAAATCCACCTTCGAGTAAGTCGCGTAAAAGAGTGACGTCGAATTAGGAATGAATCTTCATGCCTGAAAGACTAGCCCCGGCTAATACCCCAGCGCAAGGGCCGCCACGCCAAAGCCGAGAGCACCGCGGGCAATGTAGTGCAGCACCTCGGGGGAGAAGGAGACGCCGAAGCCGCCGCTATCCAGCATGGACATGCTGTCTACCCTTGCCGGGCGGGAGCGCTTAAACGATGCCCAGCTAAGACCGGCGATGATGAGCGCCACTGCGATGGCGGAAAGATTCCACACCAAGAGGAGGACACCGGCACCAAGGAGTGCCGTGCCCACGGAAGCTATAAGGGGAAGGCCCCAGTCGGGCCATGCATCGTCGCTGACGCGGCCGAAGGAGGCGGCGCGCCCAACCGCCGCACCGATGATGCTCCACGCAGACATGAATCCGACGATAGCCAGCGCCCCGAGCTGCGGGGCGAACCCCAACGACAAGCCGAGGGCCGCGAGCGCACCGACGCCGATGTACCACCGTCGTCCCAAACGACGGAAGAAGAGACCCGCTAACGTGGAGGGCGCATGGGCGCGACGAGGAATCCACGCGGATTGGCTCGCAATGGCATCAGAGGTGACCTCCGAATCGAGAAGGCCTAGGCCAGAACCGCCGACCAGGCGCGTGCGCCCAGCGCTGAGAAGCGAAGCCAGCGTGAACGAGCGCCACCCCACGACGAAACGCAGGGCCGGGACTGCCAGCGCGAACCACGGGGATAGCCCGGTGGACACGCAGATGCCGAGGCCCAAGACCCCGAAGCCGATCAGCTGCGTCCATGTGATCCAGTCCGTACCACGGAGCTTGCCGCGCGGGCGATCAGCGTAGACCCAGCGTTCCCGCGACAGCGCGCGCAGGGGATAGAGAGCCTCGGTGAGCACCATAAGCGCGAGCAGTCCCACGATGCCGGCAATCGGGGCGACGCTAGTTAGCGCGATGCGGGCCGGGATGATAGGCAGGACTGCGCCGACTGCTTGCCAGACTGTGTAACCGAAGCCGAAGACGATGCCGGCGAGGATGAGATACCAAATGCCATCACCCAGCCGTGATAGCGCGCGCATCACAGCTGCACCACCTCGTCGCAGGCCTGGGTGATGGTGTCGGAATGCGTGGCCACGACGATGCAGCGCTCCTCCTCGTCGGCTAGGTAGCGCAATTCGCTTGCGAGGAACTCGGTCCAGGTGGCGTCGAGGTGGCGCTCGGGTTCGTCGATAAGCACTGCGCGTGCCGGCTGGTATAGCTGCGCGGCCAAGAATACGCGCTGGCGCTGGCCCGAGGACAGGCGCGAGGCTGGGTGCGGAAGGAGAGGATCGAGTGCCCAGAGTTCGCAGAGCTTGGCGACGTCCACCCCTGCCGCCTTCCCTATCAAGTCCAGGTGCTCACCCACGGTGAGATCGGGGAGAAAAACCGGCTCGGCCACCGTAACCACAGCACCGGGCTGCTCCTTCGTGCCGACGGGATGGCCGTCACACTGCACTGAACCATCAAGAGGCGCAAGCTCCCCGCCGAGCGTTGCGAGCAACGTGGACTTACCCGAACCATTGGGGCCAGCAAGGCCATAAATGTGGCCTGAGGCGAAGTTCTTCTCAAGGTGTCCAAGGGGCGTGGAATGCCCATAATCGGCGTCGATGGAAAGCATTGCTGGGCAGCGATCTCCTTACATTGTGTGACAAGACAATAGTTAAAACTTATTGATGAAGTTTAGCAAAACGCACGCCCTGAACGTTGTTCTCGAGATGGGAAACGCCCTTGGGATTGGTGTTATGAGCTGCTAAAATGAGGTCAATTAAAGCTGGTAACTCGGGAGGGTAGCAATGTCGAAGCCGATTCAAGTTGAAAGCAATAGTAGCGACCGTGATCCGTTAGCGCTGAGTGATGCTGCCCTACGTTTGGCAGGCCACGATGTAACGGAGGAGCATGTTCGGCAATTGGCGCGCGAAGTGGCCGCAGGGACATTATCCGCCGACGAAGCAATCGCTCGTGTTCGGCGGGCTTCGCTGAAGTAGAGCGAGAGTTCGTCGGAAAGCGCAGCACCTAGGTGCGGGCCTAGCCCTTGTTGCGGAAGACGAAGATGGAGGAGAAATCCTGGTCGCCGTGGCCCATGGCCTGCTGCTCCTCAAAGCGCTGAATGACGGCGGCGAGGGCCGGGAGTGGCTTGTTGGCGGTCATCTCCATGAGCTTGGCGTCCTTGCACAGGGCGTCCACGGTGAAGTCGCCCGGAGTGGTGTTGCGCTCGCCGGTGATGAATGGGCCCTTCATGTTCTTCATGAAGGCGAGGCCGGTGATGTCGAGCATCTCGAGGATGACTTCAGAATCAAGGCCTTCGGACTCGCCAAGCTGAAGAGCCTCGAGCAGACCCTCTGCAGTGACGGCGAGGGCCAGGTTGGCCAGGAGCTTGCCGATTGCCGCGGTGGCGGCGGATTCGACGCCGATGAGCTTGTTCTCGTCGGCCCAGAGCTCGGCAATGGTCATGGCGAGCTCGCGGCGGTCGTCGTCAGGCGTGCCCACATAGACGCCGAGTTTTCCCTCACGCGCCGGGTCCAGCGAGCCGACGACGGGTGCATGGACGTACGTTTCCACCGCGGCAGCGAATTCACGGGCGGCATCGGGGGAGATGGTCGTGGTGTCGATCCAAGTCACGCCCTCTGGGATGAGATCGGTCTCGATGATTTGCTCGCGGATGTCATCCGGGCCGAAGAGAGAGGTAATGATGACCTCTGCGCCCTCTACGGCGGCGGAAGGGGAATCAGCAAGAGCGGAACCGGCATCAACTAGCGGTTGTGCGCGCTCGGCGGTGCGGTTCCAAACAGTGAGCTCATGGTGGTCGAGGAGGTGTCGGGCGAGCTCGGTACCCATGCGGCCAGTACCCAGGAATGCAATCTTCATGCCGCCCAGTGTGCCATCATTGTGGGCAGGTTCGCCGCGATTCCTGCGAGCCCCGGACGAGGAAGGCTGAGAAATGGCGTGGTTTGTGTTGATTTTCTCCGGGGCCTTCGAAGCTGTGTGGGCGGCGGCACTAGATAAATCGGAGGGCTTTAGCCGCCTGTGGCCGTCGGTCGTTTTCTTCGTTGCCTGCGCCATCTCCATGGGTGGTTTGGGTTGGGCCATGAAGTTCATTCCCGTGGGCACAGCCTACGCGGTGTGGGCAGGTGTGGGCGCGGTCGTTACCGTGGTTTATTCCCTCGCCACGGGGCAGGAGGCAGCCACGGTGTGGAAGGTGCTGTTCCTGGCCATGATTGTTGGCGGAATTGTGGGCCTGAAGGTGGTGCATTAGGAGGCGTCGTCGAGTGAGACGACGTAGGAGAATCGATAGATCGGTGAGTGGACACCTATGTACTTGCGTAGTAGGCTTCTGGATATCAAGCCGTAAGGCAAATAGGCTCTGGCCCCAGCGATGCTGGGGCCATCTTTTATTTCGCTGGGAATTGCTTTAGCGCTTCAGGAATCCACCGTTCCGAGCGCATCCAGACGCCCATTTTGGGATTTATGGCCTTAACTAGCTCGATAGAGAATTGATGGGTCTTCTCTAGTTTGGGGATGTCTTTAATGAGCGGGCGACGGTGCGTCGCTCGGTTGCGCATGTCCTTTACCAGCATTGCGTACTGCTGGAATTCAACTCGGTTTAGTTTGTGAACATGTGGTTCGAGAGCCTCATTCCAGAGAATCACTCGTGGGTTTTTGTTTCCAGCGTGAGGTTTAGGTAGTAGGTGAACCCATATACCGAAGGTCAAACCTGCAACATAATCATCGTGACTCGGTGGGCTGAAGGGGCTCTCACAATGCGCTAGGTCCGCAAGCCGACTGCGGCCTTCCGGTAGCACAAGTTGAGTAAGCGGTGCTTCTGGGTGTTCCAACCAGTCTGGCGAGCCATTTCTAGGAGGCGAGGAGTTCCACTCTCTAAATCTTGAATCGATAAAGTTGCGCAAGAGAACCTCAACTTCACCAGTTGTTCTGTCAACAACAGATGCCATGAAGCCATTCCAAACATAAAGATGAGCTGCGAGTATATCGATGTCGGTACCGGTGTCTCCGTGCTGTTTAGCCAAGTTGAGGTAGGTGCTTCGGCGAGGCAACGGCAATGCGCCAAGTATGGTCTCTGCTTCAGAATGACCCAGTTCCTGCTGTATGAGTTTCATGAGTGCCTCTTGATAGTGGAAGTACCGGCAAGAGGGGGGCTGGAAATGCGGAGAGCTCAGACACACACCGCTTATCCAATATGGAGTCCCCCCGAACTTTTGGGCTTCAGAATACCTGATTAGTCGGGAGGATGAGTGGAATCATTCGTAGCGCAGCGCCTCAATCGGGTCCAGCTTCGCTGCCTTTCCGGCAGGGTAGTAGCCGAAGAAGAGGCCAATAGCCAGCGAGAAGAGCAGCGAGAGGATGACTGCCCACAGCGGTGGTGCCACGAGCGCGCCGATGGCGGCTGCGCCCGCCATGCCGGCGGCGGAGCCGATGGCGATGCCGATGAGACCACCGATGAGGCAGACGACGATGGCCTCCGTGATGAATTGCATGCGGATATCGCGGCGGCGTGCGCCAAGCGCCTTGCGGATGCCGATTTCGCGGGTGCGCTCGGTGACGGTGATGAGCATAATGTTCATCACGCCGATGCCTCCGACGAGCAGCGAGATGCCGCCGATGGCCGCGAGCACCAGGCTCATCGTGGTGAAGATCTGGTTCAGGGACGCGAGGTCATCGCTGAAGTCGCTCACCTTCACCATGTAGTCCGTGTTGTCCTCGTAGTAGCTATCGAAGACGCGCTGCAGGTTGCTGGCAACCGTGGCCTTGTCCAAGTCCGGGTTGCCGCGAACGGTGACCTCGCTGAACGCGGTGCCGGCACCGGGGGAATCGGAAAGCTCGGCCTCAAGTGGGTAGGGGATAAAAGCGTATTGGCTGGGGCCGCCGCCCACCAGAGGTCCGGTCTGAGGCTCTTCAAAGACGCCGATGACGGCCAGCTCAATCGGGGAGGCCTCGTAGGTTTCGAAGCTTACGTATTGGCCAATGGCGTCTTCAGGAGCGCCGAAAAGCTTGGCTGCCGTTTCCTTATCCAGCATGGTTACTGACCGGCTGGAATCGATATCATCCTCGTTGAGGAAGCGCCCAGCCACGATGGAATAGGATGAGCCCGAGACATAGTCCGGGTTAGTGGGGCGGAGGAGAAGATTGGCGGTCTTTTCCCCGGATTGGTCCTCGACCACGAGGGTGCCGGAATAAGAACTGTATTCGCCGATATTGATGCCGGCGATCTGATCCCCCATGACCTCTTTAGCGCGATCCAGCATGTCCGGGGTGAGCATCGAGGACTCGTCTTCGACGAAGCCGCCACCCATGAAAGGATCATCGGCCTCTTCCTCTTCGCCTTCCTCTGGGCGCTCCTTGACCTGGACGGTGAAGTTATTGGCGCCCACCTTGTCCAAGTCCTTTTGCACGGAAGACTGCAAGGAGTGGCCCAGCGTGACGATGGCGATGACCGCAGCGATGCCGATGATGACGCCCAAGAGTGTTAGCGCCGAGCGCATCTTGTTGGTGCGCAGGCTCGTCAGCGCCATCTTGGTGGATTCAGCGAAATTCATGACAGAACACCGTCCTTCATCGTGACGGTGCGGCTGCACTCATCAGCCAATTCCGGGTTGTGAGTAATGAACAAAATGGTCTTTCCATGCGTGCGGTGCAGTTCGTGGAATAAGTCCATGACCATACGTCCCGTCTGCGAATCCAGTGCGCCGGTGGGCTCGTCCGCTAGGAGAATATCCGGCTGGTTGGCCAAGGCACGGGCCACAGCCACGCGCTGCTTCTGACCACCGGAGAGCTCATTGGGGAGGTGGTTCATGCGGTCGCCCATGCCGACCATCTCCAAGAGGTTCTGTGCACGCTGGGTGCGCTCGTGGGCGGAAACACCTGCATAAACCATGGGCATCTCCACGTTCTTCAGCGCGGACATACGGCCGATCAGGTTGAAGTTCTGGAAGATGAAACCGATTTTTTGGCCGCGGAAGGAGGCCAGTTTGTCGTCGCCAAGCGCCAGTGCATCCACGCCAGCCAGGTGGTACTCGCCGGCGGTGGGGCGGTCGAGCAGGCCGATGATGTTCATGAGCGTGGACTTACCGGAACCAGACTGGCCCACCACGGCCACGAACTCGCCTTCCTCAACTGAGAAATCCAGGCCGGGGATGACGGTCAGCTCGCTATCGAGGCCCTCGTTGAAGCGTTTGACAATGCCCCGCATCTCAATGAGGCGGCTCATGCGTTCTCATCCGCGCCGGAGACGGAAGCTGCTTGGCCGACCATGTCCTTGTACATATCGGCCTGGGTGATGACGGTATCGCCTTCCTTCACGCCGGAGGCGATAGCTGCGGCGAAGGCCGACTCAGTGGCTACAGTGACCGTGCGGGCGTGGATTTCGCCATTCTCCACAACGAGGACGGACTTCTTTCCGTGGTCCTCAAAAATGGCGGATAACGGCACGGTGATGGCGTTCTTGTTTTGTTCCGTGATGATCTTGGCCTTCGTGGTGGAGCCTAGGCGCAGGCCCTCGCGGTTACCTTCGACGCGGATATCCACCGGGAATTCGGGTTTGGAGGATCCGCCACTGCCACCTTTGCTGGAGGACCCAGCGCCGGATTCAGCGGCCATGGGCTGCTCAGCAGTGGGGGAGATGAAGGTGACCTTTCCCTTGTATTCCTTGCCAGGGCTCGACGGCGTGGTGAACGTGACTTCGTCGCCGACCTTGATCTGTGCGATGTCGCCTTCCTTGACGGTGGATTTCACCAACAGGGTGGAGTCGTCGGCCACAGTGAGGATGGGGCCCTCAGCGGGCATGCCGGCTTGACCGTTGACGGCGGTGATGACACCAGCCAACGGGGAGCGCAGATCGGCCTGGGAGAGCCTGTATTCGAGTGGCCCATTTTCCTTGGCGTTGCTGGCGCTTGCCGACGTCGCCGTTTCCACCGCATGGTTCACCGCTTGGGATTGGGAGGCGATTTGCTGCTCGATGGCCAGGTTGCTGGCCTGCAGTGCACGTTCGGCATCCGACACTGCCTGGTAGGAGGCCGAGGTGGCGCGCTGTTGCTCGCCGAGCTCGCGGTCGATGCCGCGGAGGACGCGGTGGTAGGAATCTTCGGTGTTCTTAAGCTGGCGCTCGGCTTCTGACACGGCCTCGTCAGAGTCGAGGTAGCTCAAGATAGCACTGGCGGTCTGAACGCCAGAGGGATCTTCAGCGGCAGTGCCAATGGAGGCGAGCGCTGACTGGAAGGACTTCGACTCGGCGTCGCGCACCCCATTGCGTGCTTGGTCCACGGCAGCGCGGGCTTCCGCAACTTCGGGGCGGTCGCCCTTGGTAGCGAGGGCTTCATCGAGCTTTTTCTGCGCTTCGGCGTACTCAGTCTGCGCCGAATTAACGGCGGACTGGGCACTGTTGACCTCAGGATTGAGGCCTTGGTCGAGGGAGTCTTGTAGCTGGCGCAGCTGCAGCTGGGCGTCCTCGATCTGGTGGACGGACTCCAGCTTGCTTGCCTCCTGCGCGGTGCGCTGTGCCTCGAGCTCGCGCTCGGTGTCGGTGGTGTCCATACGTCCCAGCAGTTGCTGGGCGTCGACGCGGTCACCGACCTTGGCGTCGAGGGACTGGATAGGGCCCGTGAGGGAGGTCGTCAGGGAAAGCTCGCGTTCAGCGGCTACCGTGCCGGTTGCGGACACCGAGCTGATGAGGTCCTCTTTGGCCGCAGTGGTGACGTCGGCGGCAGTCAACTGGATATCAGAGGAACCACTGGTGAGCGCGTAGTAGCCACCACCGCCGGCGAGGAGAACCGCCGCGAGGGCGCCTGCTGTGATGCCGAGAGCTTTCTTGTTCATGTATCCCTAACCTTTACGCCGTGAATGAAAAACCGGATTTAGGTTAACTCTAGTAAGCACTCCTTGTCATGCACGGCGGGGGAATATCGGAGGTAGATCAGGGTATACCCCTAGAGGTTTGTGGGCTATGCGGTGTAGTGGCGTTTAGAAAGGCACGTCGATGTAAATGTCCTCCGCCTTGGGCAGAGGTGGCAGCTTGGGGAGTTGGTCAAGGCCATCCTGAACTTCTGGCGGGATCGGGATAGATGTTGGTACACGTGGTGGCTCCGGGAGCTCTAGTTTGGGCTTGCGGCGCTGCGGTGGCGCGGGACGCGGAGCCGGTGCATGAACGGTGACGGTGGCCACCTGTGGCGAAGGCACGTGGGTAGGCGAAGGTGCTGCAGCTGGTGTCTCGACTGGCGGCTCGGCTGCTGGCGGTGCGGGTGGCTCCTCGTCGTCATCAGGCGTCGGCGCTACGGACGTGGTGTCGCCGAAGCGCGTGACGGGTTGGGGCGCAGCACCCGGCTGCCAAGAATCTGTGGCAATTCCAGCGGCCGGTGAATGGCCAGCAGTGGACGTGGGCTGATCTGGTTCAGTGGATTCCGTCTGCGCCGTAGCGCAGGAAGCGAGTGGAAGACAGGCAAGAATAATGAGAATGCGGCGCGTGGCCATGTGGATCCCCCTCGGTGTAAGGCTCGTCCGCAGCGCACCCCCTGTGCGAAGGACGAGTCATAAGACTGTGGTTGTGCTGCCAGCATAGCGGTACTGGGGTAACGCTGCAGGATGAGAACAGGACAGTGAGAGGATGAAGCGTCTGGGTAGGAGGATAACTACTGGCAGGGACTCAAACTTTTGTATAGGGCTAAAACCGATACAATGTGGGCTATGCCTAACTCTAGCCAGCAGAATTCCTCCCAAAACACGACTCAGTCCGCCCAGTGGTTTGACCGCGCCACCAAGGTCACCCCAGGTGGTGTGAATTCCCCGGTCCGTGCCTTCGGCTCCGTGGGCGGCCAAGCCCGCGTTATCGCCCGCGGCGAGGGATCCCGTTTGTGGGATATCGATGGCAACGAATATGTCGACTTGGTGAGCTCCTATGGCCCGATGATTCACGGTAACGCTCACCCCGCCATCGTGGAGGCAGTGCAGAAGGCGGCTGCCGATGGCCTCTCCTTTGGCGCGCCGACTGAGGGCGAGACGCTGTTGGCGGAGCGCATCGTGGAGCGCACTGCCGCTGAGCAGGTCCGCCTAGTTAACTCTGGTACTGAGGCAACGATGTCTGCTGTGCGCCTTGCCCGCGGTTTTACTGGCCGCGCGAAAGTCCTCAAGTTTGAAGGCTGCTATCACGGACACGTGGATGCGCTGTTGGCGTCGGCAGGCTCCGGCGTGGCTACTTTTGCGCTGCCGGATTCCCCGGGCGTGACTGGAGCCTCGGCTGCCGATACCATCGTCGTCCCGTACAACGATCTCGATGCCGTGCGCGAGGCTTTCGCTGCGCATCCGGGGGAGATTGCCTGCATTATCGCTGAGGCTGCTGCCGGCAACATGGGCACGGTTGCACCGCAGGAGGGTTTTAATGCGGCACTCAAGGAGATCGCGCATGCCGACGGCGCCCTGCTTATTCTCGACGAAGTCATGACCGGCTTCCGCACCTCCCACAAGGGCTGGTTCGGTGTCGATGGCGTGGCTGGTGACTTGGTGACCTTCGGCAAGGTGGTCTCCGGCGGTCTGCCGGCAGCTGCCTTCGGCGGCCGCGCTGATGTCATGGCATCGCTGGCGCCGGCAGGCCCCGTCTACCAGGCAGGAACGCTTTCCGGAAACCCGGTCGCCATGGCCTCCGGTCTGGCGTCTTTGGAGTTGGCCAACGAAGAGCTCTACCCGCGCCTGCAGGCCAATGCTGACCGCCTTACCGGTCTCATCACTGAGGCACTCGATGCCGCCGGCGTGGCGCACCACATTCAGCGAGCAGAGTCGATGTTCTCCATTCGCTTTGCGGAGGGCCAAGGCCATAACTTTGCCGACATGCAGGCGGCCGATACCTGGCGTTTCGCGCCTTTCTTCCACGCTCTGCTGGAGGGCGGTGTGTACGTTCCGCCGTCAGCTTTCGAGACCTGGTTTGTGTCCGATGCGCTGACGGACAATGATTTTGAGGTAATCGAGGCCGCGCTGAAGCCTGCCGCCCAGGCCGCCGCTAGCGCGCAGCGCCCGCAGTAAATCAACCACTACGAGGGGATACCACCAGGCTTATGTCCACCACTATCGTCCACTTCGTCCGCCACGGCGAGGTCTACAACCCGGACAAGATCCTCTACGGACGCATCCCGGGATACCACCTATCCTCCCGCGGACATTCCATGGCGGCACGCACCGCGCAGGCCTTCGAGGGCCACGACGTCACCTACCTGGCGGCATCGCCGCTGCAGCGCGCGCAGGAAACTGCGCAACCGATTGCGAAGGTGACGGGGCTTGAGGTGGACGTCGATAAGGGCGTCATCGAATCCGGCAACCGTTTCGAGGGCCTGCGCACCAAGGGCTGGAACTCACAGCTGTGGAACCCGCAGCGCTGGCCGCTCATGGTCAACCCACTCAAGCCCTCGTGGGGCGAGCCTTTCGAGCAGATTGCCGCGCGCATGATGGATGCCGCCGAGCGCGCCCGCGCCAAGGCTGAGGGCCATGAGGCCATCGTGGTGTCTCACCAGCTGCCCATCGTGATGGTGCAGCGCACTGTGTTGGGCAAGCGCCTGGCTCATGCGCCGTGGGACCGCGAATGCGACTTGGCCTCGGTGACCTCGCTGGTCTACCGCGACCGCGAGATCGTGGACATCTTCTATTCCGCGCCCGCGCAGGATATCTAATGAAACATCTGAAAAGCGGCATTGCCGTTGTTCTCGCTGCCCTGTTGCTTGCGGGCTGCTCGCAGAGCGAGGAGAATTCGCAGAACGCAGTGGCCTCCGGCGGCACCTTCCAGTTCATCTCTCCCGGTGGTCAGACCACCATTCGTTATGACGAAGCTGACCGCAAGCCGCTGAAGGATTTCTCCGGTGAGGATTTGCGGGATGAGTCCACAACGATTCGCCTATCTGATTTCAAGGACCAGATCGTCGTGCTCAACTCCTGGGGTCAGTGGTGCGCGCCGTGTCGTTCCGAGTCGGATGACCTGCAGGCAGTTCACGCAGAACTACAGAAGCGCGATATCGGCACCGTGCTGGGTATCAACGTGAAGGACTTTAATCCGGAGATTTCCCGGGACTTCATGGCTGATAACGGCTTGGAGTACCCGTCTATCTACGATCCGCCCTTCAAGACGGCCGCGGCCCTCGGTGGTGTACCGACGTCCGTGGTGCCCACCACCATCGTGCTGGATAAGCAGCACCGCCCGGCGGCAGTTTTTCTGACTGAGATTACGGAAGAGAAGGTGCTCGAGGTCGTCGACGAGCTGGAGAAGGAACAGTGATCCTTGCCGCCGATGGGGTAGGGCAGAGCTTTGCCGACGCCGCCGCAGCCGGCCCCCTTCTCCTAGGAATTCTGGCCGCTGCCGCGGCGGGGTTGGTGTCTTTTGCCTCGCCCTGTGTGATTCCGCTGGTTCCCGGCTACATGTCCTACCTCGCCTCCGTGGTCGGCGGTGAGGTGAGTTATGACGAGGAGTTGGGGGTGGGCGTCGGCAAGCGCAGGCAATGGGCCGTCGTCGCTGCCGCAGCACTGTTTGTGCTGGGCTTTACCGTCGTCTTCGTGCTCGCCACGGTGTCCGTCTTCGGTGCCATCTCGGCGCTGAGGCTCAATGCGAACATCCTCATGCGCGCTGGCGGCATCATCACCATCCTCATGGGCGTGGTGTTCATGGGCGTGGTTCCGGTGCTGCAGAAGGATACGCGCATGACGCCGAAGCGCTGGACCACCTGGCTCGGCGCCCCGCTGCTCGGAGGAGTGTTTGCGCTGGGCTGGACTCCCTGCCTAGGGCCCACGCTGGCTGCCATCCTCTCCGTGTCTGCAGGCACTGAGGGCACGACGGCGCTGCGCGGCACCATCCTCATCATTGGATACTGCCTGGGCCTGGGCCTGCCCTTCCTGCTCGTGGCACTTGGTTCGGCCAAAGCCATGCGCACCATTTCCTGGATGCGCAAACACTCCCGTGCCATCCAGATTATTGGTGGCATCGCCATGATCCTCGTGGGCCTAGCCTTGCTGACCGGCCTGTGGGAGAGCTTTATCAACGCCATCCGCCAGTGGACTGTGTCATGGTCTGAGTCCAACGGCACGACGCTGATTTAAGGAGAGATTTTTTCGTGAGGTACATCCGCAAGGCCTGGCACTGGCTGACCAGCATGCGCACCGCACTAGCGCTGCTCTTCCTGCTGGCCATCGCCGCGATCCCGGGATCCCTCCTGCCGCAGCGTGCCCTCAACGAGAGCAACGTCGATGACTTCATCGCAACCAACGGCAAGGTGGCGGAAATCTACGACAAGCTACAGCTTTTCGATGTTTTCTCCTCCGTCTGGTTCCAGGCCATCTATGTCCTCCTCATGTTGTCGCTCGTGGGCTGCATCATCCCGCGCTCCTGGGACCACTACAAGGCATGGAAGACCCCGCCTACGCGCGCACCGAAGTACCTGGAAAAGATGCCCCTCAACGCCACCGGGCACTCAGAGAAGTCCCCGGAGGAGATCGCCGCGGCAACGACGAC
The DNA here is from genome assembly GCF_039907205.1 of Corynebacterium sp. c25Ua_47. Classification (NCBI taxonomy): domain Bacteria; kingdom Bacillati; phylum Actinomycetota; class Actinomycetes; order Mycobacteriales; family Corynebacteriaceae; genus Corynebacterium; species Corynebacterium sp. c25Ua_47. The sequence goes on from NZ_JASBOH010000003.1 coordinate 148,478, forward strand.
CATGCTGAAGAAGTGGCGCGTCTCGGAGGTATCTCCGGAGGAGGACCGCGCAGGTGCGCAGTCTTTCTCTGCGGAGCGCGGTTATGCCCGCGAGCTGTGCAACCTCATCTTCCACATCGCGCTCGTGGCCATCCTGCTCACCATGGCGGCCGGCCGTCTGGTCACCTACGAAGGCCAGGTCATCGTTGTCACGGAAAAGAACTCACGCGGTGAGACCCAAGAACAGACGCAGTCCACGGAGTTCTGTAACACCTCTACCTCGGTGTATGACTCCTTCCGTGCAGGCCCGCTTTTCGACGGCACCGGGCTCCACCCCTTCTGCTTCCTGGCGCACGACTTCACCGCGGACTACCTGCCGAATGGCCAGGCAGAGATGTTTACCTCCAACGTGTCCTATGCTGCTGGTGACGATATTTTCACCGACCCGGAGACCTGGGAGGACTACGAACTCCAGGTCAACCATCCGCTGCGCATTGAGAACAACCGCGTCTATCTCCAGGGCCACGGTTTTGCACCGACGATGACGGTGGAGTGGCCGAATGGCGAAAAACGCACGCAGACCATTCAATTCCAGCCCAACGACATGACCTACTTCCTGTCCTCGGGCGCGATGCGCTTCGACCCGCCCGCGGGCATGTACCCGGACCTGTATGAACGCCGCCAAAACCAGATCGCCATCCAGGGGCTCTTTGCCCCTACTGCTGAGTGGTCGGGCGAAAACGGAAAACTCCTGCAGTCTTCCTTCCCAGCAATGAATGATCCGGCCGTGGCTATCGATATCTATCGCGGCGATGCCGGCCTAGACACGGGACGTCCCCAGAGCTTCTTCTCTCTTGACCCGAGTCTCCTCCAGTCGGGCCAGCTGCAGAAGATTGACCGCGTCAACCTCACCCAGGGCGAGTCAGTCACGCTCGATGACGGTACGAAAATCAGCTTCGACGGTGCCTCCGAGTTTGCGAACTACCAGATTTCCTATGACCCCTTCCAGGGATGGGTCCTGGTGTCCTCGCTCATTATGTTGGTCTCCCTCGTTGGTTCTTTGGTGATTAAGCGCCGCCGCGTGTGGGTACGTATCCGCCCGGCAGCTGATGGTGGAACCGACATTGAGATGGGTGGCCTTGCCCGCACCGACCGCGCCGGCTGGTCTGAAGAGTTCTACGCGTTGCACCGCGAGCTTCTCGAGCTGCCGGACCCGGATGAGGTTGAGGAAGACGTGCTGTATTCCGCCGACTAAAGGTGAGCAACCTATCAGTCAAAAGTTGGATACCGCCAGGGAAGAGGGGTAGCCTTATGAGCACTATTCATCTCTCCGTTGAGTGAGCACTTTCTTGAGCATTGTGAAGGCAAGGTTTCTCATCCATGCAGATTGATCAGAATCTGTCCAACTTCTCCGACATCGCCGTCCAGACCGCGTTCGTCATCTACGCCCTCGCGCTGGTGTTGTCCTTGGTCTACTACGGCCGTATGCAGGGCATCATTGAGGGCCTGCGCGCGCGTTCTGCCGCCGTGGCCCAGCAGCGCGAGCTGGCTACCGTCGGCGGCCCGGCAGGGGACGCGGTGCTTGGCGACGCCCCCTCGGCCGGCCTTAGCGAGGACGCCGACCTTGCCAAGAAGCAAGAGAAGGCCGACAAGCTCGGCGGAATGACGCAGATGCTGCTGTGGCTGGGTATTGCCCTGCACCTAGCGGCGATTGTGTTGCGTGGCTTGGCCACCAGTCGATTCCCGTTTGGCAACCTCTACGAGTACGTGCTCATGGTGACTGCCGGCGTCATGGTGGTGGCGACCATCGCGATGCAGCGCAAGGAGTGGCGCACCCTGTGGCCATGGCTGCTGACCCCGATCCTGGCGCTCATGTTCTACGGCTCCACGAAGCTGTATGCGGAGTCCGCCCCCGTCGTGCCGGCGCTGCAGTCTCACTGGCTGCCCATCCACGTCACCGTGGTTTCGCTTGGTGCCTCCATCGGTATCGTCTCCGGTATTGCCTCCTTGCTCAGTGTGCTGCGCGTGCACCAGGGCAAGGGAAGAGAGCATGGTTTCTTCGGTGCGATTGCCCGCCCGCTGCCCTCAGCAAAGAAGTTGGATCAGCTGGCTTACCGCCTAGGAGTGGTGACCCTGCCGACTTTGGGTCTGGGTATTGTGCTGGGCGCTATTTGGGCGGAGTCCGCGTGGGGCCGCTACTGGGGTTGGGACCCGAAGGAAACTGTCTCCTTTGCCACCTGGATCCTCTACGCTGCCTACCTGCATGCCCGCGCCACCCCGGCGTTTCGCAAAGCTGCCCCGTACCTCAACATCGCGGCGATGCTGTTGATGGTCTTCAACCTGTTCTTCATCAACATGGTTGTCTCCGGCCTGCACTCCTACGCGGGGCTGAACTAAATGGCGGATACACATAAACCCCGGCACAAACAGGGTAAACCGGCTGGCGATAACCCGCAGCTCATTGCTTTAGGTGATGTCTTTGCTGAGCGACGCCGCGAGTTAGGCATTCTGCAGCAGGAGTTAGCTGAGAAAGCCGGTCTGTCGCGCTCTACCTTGCACACCATCGAGCACGGCGGCTCCGGTGTGCGCTGGGAGAAGATTGCGGCGGTGGCGGAGGCCCTCGACCTGGAGATGACGTTTACGCCTAAGACACCAAAGAACTAGTTGTCTTCCCCGGTAGCGTCAGGGTCTTCCGGCTTCTGAGGCTTGGGTGCGCGCCGGCGGCGCTCTTCTTCTTCTTTGCGCTGTGCCTCGCGCTCTTTCGCGCGGCGCTCTTTGAAGCGCTGCTTTTCCAAGTTCCAGAGGAACTCTTCGTCATCATCGGGGCCCTTGATTGCGGGGCGCTGCGGCTGCTGTTGCTGCTGCGCCTTATTCTTCCAGCTGGATGGCCCAAATGCCTTCCACACGAGAAGTGCCACGAGGATAAACAGGACTAGTAGTATCAAACGACCCATGCGTTGTATTCTACGGAATGCCCGCGAAGCAGAAGTGAGAATGATGAGCCAGACAGACAACATGACCAACGAGTCCCAGATCCCTGAGCCACCCCAGCCGGACCCGGCGCTCAAGCGCCGCTCACGTGTGGCTCTGTGGAAGTATGGTGCCGCCCGCCTGGTGCTCTTCATCCTGCTGACCGTGGTGATTCAGCTGCTGTCGATGGCTATTGGTGTGGCCATCCCCGTGCTGGTGTCGGCTCTGTTGGCGTTGTTCGTGGCGCTGCCGCTGTCGATGCTGATCTTCTCCTCGTGGCGCGTGGAAGCTACCCAGACTCTGGCGGAGTATTCCGCACAGCGCAAGGCCCACAAGGAGTGGGTACAGGCAGAACTGGCTGGCCGCTAAAAGCAGTTAGACAAAGGCAAGCGCTAGGGCGTTAATGATTGCCCACACCAGCATTGCGCGGCCAGTCATGCCGAGCACCGGGATGAGTTTGGGCCCGCGCGCACCGCGGTTGACGGTGCGGATAGCGCCTAGTGCGAGGGGGAAGTAGAGCAAAGAGGCCAGCGCCGCCCAGGAATCGAAGGCCAGGCCCACGGTAAGCAGCACTGGGAGCAGCAACAGGGTCATGAATAGCGTGCGGGACTTCTTATCACCCAGGCGCACAGCCAGGGTGATCTTGCCGGTGGCCTCATCGGAGGGGATGTCGCGGATGTTGTTGGCCAGGTTTACCGCGGCACTCATACCGCCGATGCCCACGGCCAAGGCAAGGCCCGTCCATGTGATGCGGCCGGCCTGCGTGTACTCGGTGCCGAGGACTGCGACGAGGCCGAAGAAGATGAAGATGGCAACCTCGCCCAGCCCACGGTAGCCGTAGGGGTTCTTGCCGCCGGTATAGAACCAGGCGCCAGCGATACACACGGCGCCGACGAGGATGAACCAGGCCGCGTTGGCAGCTAGGGAGAGCGAAATGCCGGCGATGGCCGCCACGCCGAAGGAGACGAAGGCGGCGAACTTGACGTGCTGTGGTTTGGCCAGCCCGCCCCCGGTAAGCCGCTGGGGGCCGGTGCGGTCATCATCGGTGCCGCGGATGCCATCGGAGTAATCGTTGGCGTAATTCACGCCGATGATAAGCGCCCAGGCCACGATGAGCGCCAGCAACGCCCGGCCCCAGTGCAGGCCGTGGGCCGCGGCAGCGGCACCGGTACCAGCGATAACGGGAGCAAAGGCATTGGCCCAGGTGTGCGGGCGAGCACCCTGGAGCCAATCGGCAGGAGTGGCGGAAAAGGCAGACATGCTCACTATTGTGCCACTGGTGTGGTGTGCTGCGGCAATGAGCTGGTGCGTTGGCGAAAGCGGTAGATGATGAGCACTGCAACGAAAATAACGGCATTGGTGACTGTCATTGCGGCAGAGGTAGCCGCGTCAAGGACATAGGCAACCCAAAATCCCACGACCGCGCTGATAGCGGCAACGCCACAGGCGGTCAACACCAGCGTGGGCACGCGCTGAGTAAGCAGCCGCGCGGTCATCGTCGGGAATACCATGAGAGCGATGACCAGCATGGCACCGGCAGCGTGAAAGGCGGCGGTGGCGGTGCAGGCAACCACGGTCATAAATATGATGTGAAGAACGCGCGTGGGCACCCCGCGTGCGGCACAAAAATCGGCGTCAAAAGTCGTGGCGGATAAACGCGGCAGTGTAAGGGCGAGGAAGAGAGCATTGATACCCAGCACTGCGGCCATGATGTAGCAATAGTTGGGATTGGAGAAGGCCGCGAGGTTGAGATCACCGACGAGAACGGCGTGGACATCAAGGTGCACGTGGCTCATGTGCGTAGAAATCAGGATGACTCCGGCGGCAAACAGGGCGGGAAAGACCAATCCGAGGGCGGAATCAGCAGTCACCAGCGGGCTGCGCTGTAGTGCGTCAGTTCCCAACGCCACCACCAAGGCGCCAGCGGCCGCGGTAACGAGCAAGATGGGTGAATCTAGATCTGCGGTAAAGAGGTAGCCGACGGCAATTCCGGGAAGGACGGCATGGCCGATGCCGTCGATAAGCATGGCCTGGCCTTTGAGGACAACAAAGGTGCCGGGGATAGCACAGGCCAAGGCCGTCAGAACGGCAAGGAGACAAGCGGTCGCGGCGAGGGTCATGAGGCTAGCTTTCTACTGGTGAGGCTGATAGTGACGAGCGCCGCCTGAGCCAGGACGATGACCGGACCGGTGGGCAGCGGGCCGTGCGCAATGGAGACATAGCAGCCGAGAGCAGCGGTGGCCGCGCCGAAGAACCCGGAGAGCGCGATGAAAGGTAGCAAGCGCGTGGTCCAGGGGCGGGCAGCGGCGGCAGGGCTGATGACCACGGCGACCATGAGCACTACGCCGACGACTTTGACGCCGAGCACCGTGATGGCGGTGAGGGCGAAGAAACTAGCCGCGTTGAGGAACGAGGTGCGGATGCCGGCTACCTGGGCAAAACTTGAATCAAAAGTGACTGCGGCCTGCCGGGTGTGAATGAGGAAAAGAAAAAGCAGCACGCAGCCACCGATGATGAGTGTGGACCGTACATCCGCGCGAGTGAGCGTGGAGGCATTTCCCAGCAAATAATCCTGGATTCCGGCCTTGCCAGGCAATGGTCGGCGGGAAATATACTGCATGAGCAGCATTCCCACCGAGAAAAATGTGGTTAGCGTGGCCGCCATCGCAGTGGTTTGCCCCAGGGGAGTTAACCGCGGGATGAGGTGAATGCACCCCACCGCGAGGGTTCCGGTGAGCAGGGCGCCGCAAGAAAGAAGCCAGACATTTCGCCCGTCCCAGCCAATGGCGGTGGCCACGAGGAAGGCGGTGAGCAGTCCAGGCAGGGAAGAATGCGAGATGGCATCGGCCAGCAGGCTGGTGCGGCGAACATATACCAGTGGGCCTAGCGCGCCAGCGCAGCCACCGATGAGCACGGTGCCCAGGAGTGCCTGGGTATAGGTGTAGTTCTGAAGAAGCTCGAGTGGGTTCATGATGGCAGGGAAAACATGTCGGCAATGGCGGACTCGGTAAGTACCTGCTCGGTGGGGCCAGCAGCAATGAGCCGGCCGTGGCCGACCATGAGGACCTCATCGCAAAAGTCGGCGACCTCCGCCAGGTTGTGATGCACCAGCAGGATGGTCACGCCGTTCTCGCGCAGTTCCTTGAGTACATCCATGATGGCGCGCTGACTCGCGGCATCGACACCAGCGAAGGGCTCGTCGAGGATGATGAATTCCGGCTCGCTAACGAGCGTGCGCGCCAACAACACGCGCTGGCGCTGACCACCAGACAGGGCGGAAATCGGCAGCTGCGCGTGTGCCTGCATTCCGGTGCGGGAAAGCGCGGCGTGAGCGGCGTCTTTGTCAGCGCGGCTGGGCCACTGCCACCAGCGCAGCCCGGCGGTGCGGCCCATCAGGGCGATGTCGAAGGCGGTGGCAGGGTAATTCCAGTCGATATCCGCATGTTGTGGCATATATCCGAGACGCTGCCGAAAATGTGCCAGATCGACGCCATCGAAGGTCATCGACCCGCAGGCTAGAGGCGGAAGGAGCCCTACCAGCGTGCGGACCAGAGTAGACTTTCCCGACCCGTTCGCACCCACCAGCCCGGTGATAGTCGCGGGGGTGAGGGTGAAGGAGGCGTCGTGAAGCACCGGCGTGCGGGGATAGCCGGCGGTGAGGTTTCCTACGCTGAGCATTAGCTTAGTGCTTTCGCCACGGCGCTAGCGTTATGTTCGAAGGCTCCGAGGTAGGTATCGGTTGGGGCTTCCGGGCCGAGGGTATCGGCAAAGAGCTCTTCATCCGAGATGGTGACTGTCCAGTTGCGGGTTTCTACGGCTTCCTTGAGAGAAGTGATGGCCTGTGGGTTCGCCTGGTTATCTTGGAAGATAACGGGGACCTTCTTCTCCGCGATCGTATCCGCGAGCTCGGAGATCTCAGTGGCGGACTTGGTGGCTTCGGTGGTCACGAAGTCGGTGGCTTGGACTTCAAAGTCGAAGGTCTTGCCGAAGTAGTTGAAGGCGTCATGGCCGGTGATGAGGACGCGCGGGGAGGCGTTTTCGAGTTCCTTAGCCGCTTTGTCATGCGCGGCTGCAATCTTGTCTTCATATTCATCGGCGGCCGCGGCATAGTCTTCGGCATTGTCAGAGTCGATTTCGCCGAGTTTGGTGCCGATGTGATCGACGACCTGGCTCCACAGCTCGGGGCTATTCCAGATGTGCGGGTCGTAGAGTTTTTCGCCCTTGTCACCTTGCTCGGGCCACGGCAGAAGGTCAGCAGTATCGAGCTGTTCGCCGACAGCTAGCTGCTTCTCACCGAGGGAGGAGAGCTGGTCCACCATTTGCGCCTCGAGGTGAAGGCCATTCCAGAGGACGAGGTCGGCGTCCTGCATCTTTTCAATATCGCGCGTGGTGGGCTGGTAGGTGTGCGGATCGCCGCCGGGACCGACCATGGTGGTGATGTCGGCGTCCGGGGCGATATTGGCGGCCGCATCAGCCAAGTAACCAGTCGTGGCGAAGATCGTCAGATTGTCGTCCTGGGCTTCGGCGGAGTCGCTGCTGGTGCAGGCAGTCAGCGCGGTGGCAGCCACGAGGGAAGCGAGGGGAAGCGCAATAAGTTTCTTCACGGGAAACCTCTCTTATTAAAAGTGAATGTCGATGTTCAATAGATTGAACTTGAAAGAGCATAAGTCCTGAAACCTTTGGGAGCAATAGGCTGAACTACGATGGGGGTATGCACATCAGTGAGCTGCCCGAACGCACCCAGGATTACCTCAAGATCCTCTGGACCTATGAGGAGAAAGAGGGCGCTAATACCGCGATGCCGCTGGGGGACCTAGCTAAAGCGGCGGGGCAGAAGCTGCCCACCACGTCGGAGGCGGTCAAGCGCCTGGCCGCGAAGGGGCTGGTGGAACACGAACGCTACTTCGGTGTTCGGCTTGTTGAGGAAGGCCGGCGGCTGGCTGTGGCAATGGTGCGCCGGCATCGGCTCCTGGAAACCTTCCTCGTGCGCACTCTGGGCTATACCTGGGATGAGGTGCACGATGAGGCAGAAATGCTAGAGCACGCGACGTCCGACAGGCTCGTTGAACGTCTTGATTCTTTCCTGGGCAACCCCGCCCGCGATCCGCATGGTGATCCCATACCTGCCCCGGATGGCACTGCCGAGCCGGTCTCGCGCATTACGCTTATCGACGTCCCCGCGCAGACCCCCGTCACCGTGGAGCAGGTCACTGACGCTGATGGCGAATTTTTGCGCTACCTGGATAAATATGGAGTGCGGCCGGGAGTAGAATTGACCGTCGTTGCCCCTTCGGTTGCGGGTGTGCTCGAGGTTGCCGTCGATGAAGGTTCACACTTCCCCCTCGGGGAATCCGCTGCGCGCGGCATTGCCGTACGCAGCTTTGGCGAAGCGGAGGCTTAGCTGTCCCACATGCGGGCGACGGCGAGGCGGTCAACCTTGCCGGGACCGGTGGTGGGGAGCTGGGCCAGGCGCTTGAAGTCCTTGGGGATTTGCCACCGGGGAAGGCCACTATCGTCGAGAGCCACAAGGATATCGCCGACATCCGCCCATCCGGTATAGGCAGCGACGATCATCTGTCCCAAGCGTGGGTGGGGGATGCCGACCACGCACACGCCGTCCACTCCCGGCACGCGAAGGATGTGCTGCTCGAGCTGCTCTGGGTGGAGCTTGAGCCCGCCGGTGTTCAGGATGTTGTCGAGGCGCCCGGTGACGGTGAGGTGGCCGTCGTGAAGCGCGCCGGCGTCGGAGGTAGCAAACCACGAGGTGCCGGACTCATCGACCACGAAGGCATCTGAGTCCACGTTTCGATAGCCCTGCGCAATCATGGGCCCGCCAAGGTAAATGCGCCCCTCGTCGCCGATGCGAACAAGAGCGCGATCGAGGGGACGGCCGTTGTAGACGCATCCACCGGAAGTTTCTGAGGAACCGTAGGTGGTGACGATATTGATGCGCAGCTTTTTCGCAGAGTCCAATAGTTGCGGGTGGGTGGCAGCACCTCCGACGAGGATGGCATCAAAGGTGCGCAGGGCCTCGATTCCTTCTAGCGAATCCATGGCCTTGGCTAGCTGCATCGGGGTCAGGCCCGTGTATGAGCGATCCCCAGTGGCGGCCAGCTCGTGCGCGGCGCGGGCGAAACTGGGGATGGAAAAACCTTCCGACAGGTCAAGGCAGAGCGGCTCCACGCCCGCGACGAGGGAGCGCACCAATACCTGGATGCCCGCGATATGGGAGGCGGGCATGGCTAGTAGCCACTGACCGGTGCCGCCTAAAGTCCGGTGCGTGGCATCGGCACTAGACACCAAGTTGGCGGCCGTGAGTTGCGCGCCCTTCGGTGTGCCCGTGGACCCAGAGGTGGCCACGACGAGTGCGATGGAGGAGTCAATAGGTTCTCCTGCGCGCATGTGGTTGCGCAGCAGCTGCGCGCGGGTGCGGTCCTCCGCCGGAATGGGCAGGAAGGTGGCTTGTCCTGCGATGGCCGCTTCCAGATCAGGGAGGATGGCGGCAGGGTCACGCGGATCGACGGGCAGAGGAGAGAGGAAAGTCACGGTTAGTTAGGTTACCGCCCGCGGTGCTCATAGGGGTTGATGAGTTCGTCCTCCTGATCGAAGGGGCGCTCACCGTCCCTCTGAGCCTGCTGGATGCGCCGCAACATCCACACTCGCGATGCAATGACGGCAATGAGCGCGATGGCCGCGAGGGCAATGGCGAAATACAGCACTTCAGGCTCTCCCTGGGTGAAGGTGATTGGTGGTAATTAGGATAGCTGGCAGGTCCCTACCTGCCCTCCCTACTGGCTTAAGCCTTAAGAAGTGGCCTCGTGTGTCTCGGGGGTGTCTTCTTCCGTGGAGAAGCAACCTAGGACAAAAATCAGCACCAGCATGGCGGCGATGGTTGCGCCAACGGCGACGCCCGCCCTTAGCAGCCAGGACCATTCGGTAAAGTGCCGCAGGGAAACCAAAAGGATTAGGCAGAGGACAAGTCCGATTGGGCGGGTTATCTGATTGATTTTCTCCGTGGTCAAGGTTGCCTCCGTGGGAGCTATAGTTACTGGCGTTAACTGTCCCGGGTATTACCCTCGTTTTTTATTTCGGGTGGAAGAGAAGGCACGAGCCCTCGATGGAGGCCTAGTAGTAGTACGGGAAGTCATCCCAGTTGGGCTCGCGCTTTTCCAGGAACGACTCCTTGCCTTCGACGGCCTCATCGGTCATGTAGGCCAGGCGCGTGGCTTCACCAGCGAAGACCTGCTGGCCCATGAGACCATCATCGGTGAGGTTGAATGCAAACTTGAGCATGCGCTGGGCGGTGGGGGACTTCATGTTGATTTCGCGCCCCATTTGGATGGCGGCGTCCTCCAGCTCAGCGTGGTCAACCACCTCGTTGACCGCGCCCATCTCGTACATGCGCTGGGCGTCGTAGGTGCGGCCCAGGAAGAAGATCTCGCGGGCGTACTTCTGGCCCACCATCTTGGCCAGGTAAGCCGAGCCGTAGCCGGCGTCGAACTACTTTTCTAGCAACTCTAGGTCTCAGCCCACCGGATGCCGCTGTTCCTCATGAGGCTGTGGGCCTGGACGGTTACCGCTTTCGGGGCTGAGTGGGGGCGACTTTAGATCCGCGTCTCCTTGACCTGGTAGGGAATCGGAAATTCGTGTGGACTCGAATTTCCATATCGACCAGGTACTGGTGTCGCCGCGAGTGAGATAGTTGTAGGCGTAGGGGTATCCGTATGCATATCGGTCATCCCACTGGAAATTGAGTTGTCGTCCATCAGCATCGATCAAACGATGGTCTGATGTCCGTGTCCAACGAGCACGTGGTGAATTGCAGTCATGGTGCCAACGAACTATGTCATCCCTCGCAGGGTCTGAATAAATGCATTGCCCGCTATAGGGATCACGAATTTGCATATGGCCCTCACCAATACTCCGGATTTCTAAGTCTTTGTTGAACGCCGGGTTTTCGTACTGGCATGCCACGGTCCACAGGTAATATCCAGGGTCACTCCACAGGCATACTTGACCTCCCCATGCCGAAGCAGCTTCCCCGTTCCATCCTTTGATCCTGACGATATCTGAATCGGGTACGGAGAATCCACGCATGCGTGTGTATAAGCTTGAGTTCATTTCCTTTGGGGGAGGAGTGACGGTTGGGCGAGCTGTTTCATTCAGATATCCATTCTGCTTCGCATAAAGCTCAATCGTGTCTGTGTCATCAGAAGTCAGTAGGTTCGCTCCGACGGATCGCTGCCAGTCGAGGTTGTCGCGCCAGTCATGTTTTTCAGCGGCGTATGGACTCGATACGCGACGGTCGGAGAGGCGGTAGCAGCAACTGGAATCATTGTGGGAAAACGCCTCAGTTGCCGGAATAGGTTTCCTATCGCCGAAAAGATTGGGGACGGTGAAGCCAGCCCGGGGGCCTTCTGTGAACAGCAGATAATCGGGGACCGGGACGAATGCAGCTAGCTTCTTCTCAAAGAAATGGACGATGCTAGCCATTTCGGCCATCGAATGCTTTCTGGTGTTGTCCAGCCCCGTTGATACAGGATCATCAAAGTTCCCGAAATTGCTTTTTATGGAGGGGGAAGTGCGCAGGAACTCGGATGAATCCTTGAGGTTTACCTCGATTGCGGGAGCCAAACCGTGTGGCGCTGCGGCCCACTGAGCTACGGCACGCGCGGCATTGCTGTCAAAATGAAGTTCCTCGACATCGGGAATCTCTTTCTGCTTATCAATAGCTGCTGCAATACTCGGATTAATCTTCGGCATCAGGAGATAGTCAGCGGGAATACCTGCGTAAGAGACTGCTTCTTCCCAAGCCTCAGGAGTTGGAAACTCGTTCATAGAAATCTTCAGTATGACGCGCTGGAGGATCTTAACTTCGGGATGGGCTTTGTCGAACTCGTAGAGCTCGCGAGCGGTCGGGATGATGGCCGCAGCTTCCTTAACCTCGAGGTGCGAAATCGCTCCGGGGTCTTCCTCTACGATCAATTGGAGATATTCCGCAACTGTGGGGACTTTTTCTTTTGAGGCATGTCGGTCGCTTCGTAGCAGTGACTTTGATTTCAGCTCTGGCAGAGTGGTGTCGGACAAAAGCTGATTTGGGCCTTTATTGGTTTCCTGGTCATAATCTGGTTCCAATACTCGTCCGAGGCGGATGTCGTGGAAAAGAACTGGAACTCCGTCCTGAGTTAGCCGAACATCGGTTTCGATTGCTGGTCTGCATTCGGCGAAGGATTTCAAAAACGCTGAAAGGCTGTTCTCCGGTAACGATTCATCGAATGATCCACGGTGGCGGGCAGCTATTACCTTGTCGTTATTCGAGGGGGAAACGAGCTCACTGTACTGCGTTTTCCAAGAAGTACATTCCACGTGTTGAGCGGACGCATTGATCTCTTCCCTGGCGGCATGATATGCCAACAGGAAAAGAACTATGAGAACGGATGCAGAGAATCTCCTCATGTTATCTTTCCTTTCTGTTGTTACGTTCGGGATTGAACGCTGAAAACAACATAAGCTCGACGAGTCTCCGCAGGTTATGAGCTATATCTCAGTTGTAGAATCCTTTGATTTTGTAAGAGTTTGACCCGAATGCGGATATTCTTTCCTGCGTGAACACAACGAGATACCTCTTCTTGGAGTCAAGACTCAGGCGAATTAGTGACTGTTACACCATCCCAGGAGGGTGTGGAGTGGTGTTGCGGGCAATTTGCGATCCAGTACGGTGGCATATTGTTCGTGTATTGTGTAAGGGTCCTGTGCGCCACGTCGCACTCGCCGAGCATTTAGGCGTTTCCGCTGCAGTCCTCTCTCGGCACGTTCGAATCTTGCGCGAAGCGGGTTTAGTGACTAGTTATAAAGAAGGAAAATACTGTGTTTCAGATCTTGTCCCGCAGATTAAGGATTTAGTTTTGCGATCATTGCCTTTTAAAGATCTCGGCATGTGAATTACTGTTGGACCTACGAGCAACCTAAAAGCCTAAAATGTCTACCGAGAAGAAACTTGTCCTTCCGAAACGTGCACGACGAGGGCGAGGAAAAGATGTAAAGCCCACAATCTTGGATGTCGCCAAAGTCGCGGGTGTCTCCAAATCGACAGTTTCCCGAGTCATCCAAGAGGATTCCAGGGTCGCTGATCAAACTAGGGAAGCCGTTCAAGCAGCGATAGCGGAGCTCGGGTATGTTCCGGCTTTTTCAGCTCAGATGATGCGGGCAGAGCCCGCTCCGACCATTGGGCTTTTCTTGAGCTCCGTCGAAATTCCGTTGTTTGCGCAACTCAATCGCTATCTGCATGAGGAGCTCGCAGCGCAGGGATATCACGTCATCCAGAACACCATCGTCAATTCGTCACACGAAAACCGTGAAGCGGTGATGGAGAATCTTGCACGGATGCCGATCCAGGGAATGGTCGTATCAGTGGGTGGGGCCGAGCCCGAGCAACTTCGTCGCTTCGCTGATCGGCTTCCTCTCGTCGTCGTGGGGCGTCCGGATCCCACCAGATCCCTGAATGCAATCGGCTTTGACGAGGAACAGCACGCACGTATGTTAATCGACCACCTCGTCGCGCTGGGGCATGAACGAATAATGATGCAGGGTGCGCCGAAAGATCGGTCGATGGGCACATGGACCCGTGCGGAAGCACAGAAGAGGTATGCAAAATCCATTGGATTAGAGGTGTGCAGCGAGAACGTTTTCGGTATGCATGGCACGGAACTTCGGGAGTGGCTCGAGAAAACTTTGGATCTCGGGTTTACGGCGATAACCGCGCTATATGATCGAAAAGCACTCGAGGTACTCCGTGCTGCAAACGATCTAGGGATCGACGTTCCGGGCGATGTCTCTGTGACCGGGTCGGATGGAGTCTTGGATGGTCTCGATCTCATCGGGTTGACGACCATCAAGAAACCGGTCGAAACTGTCGGCAGAAGAGCCGCGAAACGGATTGTCCGCCTTGTGGATTCTCCTGATTGTATTTCCAGTCCGTTGCACGAGTATCATGCAGGCGAACTCATCGTGGGGAGAACGACGGCTCGCCCCAAGTGATGGCATTGATTAATGAAAAAGTCGCCTCCATTATTCGGAGGCGACTTTAATCGGTTTGGTTTAGAAGAACATCAGTGGAGGAAAAGCTAGCATGTCATCAAAAACGTTGAATGCCGGTCGTTCCAGTTCCAAAATGTTCAATTCTTTTGCCCAACTTGTGTAGAGCTCGGAGAGTTCTCGATTGACATTGCTCGTGAGCTCCGGATCGGTCAGACGGTAACCAAGACTGCAGTGGAATTTGTAGCTATCGAGGTCCTTATCCTTGGCTTCAAGAAGATCTCGGAGCGTCTCTCGAAAATGGTTTAATGCGACGGCCATATCATCGTCTGCCGGTTCTAAACCCACAGTGAGGGAGATTCCGAGGTCATAGACTCCCGTGGGTCGCATACGTAGTTCCGGCAGCTCTGGAATTTGGTGGGAATTCTCTCGCAGGCGGCAGTACATGAGTCCTGCCGCCGCGGTCATGGTCGGTGCCGCCTTGAGCCAGTCGGGCCACCGATCTTCCTCGCCTTCGAACTCTCGACCCTTCAGCCCAGGGTAGACCGTCATATGGAAGCTTGAAGGAGGAAGCAACGCGAAGTGCTCCCCAAGCCCGCGTTCGCGGACATCCTTCTGAATGCGCTCGCACATTTGGTAGCTCTTGCTATTTGGAACTACGTGAGCAACAAAGGTCGAGCCACGATGCCTCTTCGCAACGCCGTTCGGCGTGAACTTCTCGAATGTTTTCTGATTTGGAGCGAGTGGGAGTACAGACATTAAGGTGAAACTTCCGATCGAAATTACTTGCCAGCGCGCTCGTTGTACGACGTGATCTCGTTGTTCGCTCCCTGCTGGGCCTCAGCGAGAGCGGTCTCGGCGTCGGAACCATTCGCAATGGAGGACATGGCGGATTGGTAGGACTTACGTGCGGCATTGAGAGCACCGGTCTTGCAGCCAGCAGTCACTGTGTTCTCAGGTGTGCTCTGAAGCTGCTCGATGAGTGCGTCTTGCTGGGGTGAGAGTCCAGAAAGGTTCTCGCTTGCACCGGTTGTGGTGGGGAGATATCCGGTTTCCTCAAAGATTTTCTTCTGGACATCGTCCGAACCCACGTACTTCATGAACTCTGCAACGGCTTCCTGGGTTTCCTTAGAGTGCCCTTCCTTGATGGACCAGAGCGAGTTGCCACCTGGGACGGCACCAGCCTCGTCGGTATTACGTGGCAGAGAGCGAATTGACCAAGCGAAGTTGGGATTACCGCTCATGATGTTGCCGTAGTTACCCGAAGAGTTGAGCAGGATGGATGCTTCACCTGACAGGAAAGCGCCCGTTGCCGCGGAACCGTCGGTACCGGGGTTGTGAATTACGCCCTTGGAGTACAGTTCTCCGATGCGATTCCACAGGGCTACGTTGTCCTCAGATTCGAGGTTGAATTCGGTAGCCTTTTCGCTGACTCCGTTCTCGGGAGAGCACATGAAGTCGCCCATCGATGACTGGAATTCCTCCATATACCAACCGGACTGATGGAAGGTCAGACCCGCGTGGCCAGTTTTCTCGTGAATCTTCTCTGCTGCGTCAAGCATGCCCTCGATGGTTTTGAGATCATCGGAACTAATGTCGGCCTTCTGTAGATCATCATCGTTTGTGTAGATGGCTGGCTGCGAAACCATGAACGGCATCGAATAGACCTTGTCATCGAACTGGTAATAGTTCTTCACCGCGGCTACCAGATTGTCGTAGTTGTAGTCGTCGGTGATTTCTTCTGCTGGGGAAATCACTCCAGAATCGCGCAGGTAAGCGGTTTGAACGTCGGAAGCCTGGAGCATGGCCGGCAACTCGCCGGTTTGAACGGAGGCAATGAACTTCGAGATGGAGTCCTCGTAAGAACCTTGGTACGAAGCCTTGACCTCAATCTCACCTTCGTGGGCGGTGTTGAAGTCCTTCACGAGTTCGTCGAGGGTAGTCGCAGCAGCGCCGGATGCCGAGTGCCAGAAATCGACAATGATTTCTCCGTCTTCGTTCTTCACGGTGTCGCCGCCGGTTCCGCCGCAGGCAACGAGGGTGGTAGAGGCGAAAAGGGTGGCAGTGGTGAGTGCGAGAAACTTCTTCATTACTTAACAGCTCCTTCGGTAAGCCCGCGTGTCAGATATTTCTGACCAAAGACCACGAGCAGGACAGTTGGGATGACGGCGATCATGAGACCGGCGAGAACGAGGCCGGTATCCACAGCAGTTTCGTCTGCGAGCGCCTTGATACCGGGTTGGATGGTTCGGACCGATGCTGACTGGGTGATCAGCAACGGCCACATGTAGCCGTTCCATGCGGCGATTGCCCCGGTGACAATCGCGGTCATACAGACTGAACGGTTGAGGGGAAGAAGGAAGGACCACAGGAATTTGAATGGTCCAACGCCTTCTAGGACGGTTGCCTCCTGGATCTCCTTAGGGAAATCACGGAACGCCTGATAGAAGAGGAACAGGGTGAAACTGGATGCGAGGTAGGGCAAGAAGATGCCAATTACAGTGTCATAGAAGCCCAGCTGTCGCACCGTCAAGTAGTTACCGATGACGGCGACTTCGGAGGGGATCATCATCGGGAGCAAGAAGAAAATGAGCCATTTCGATGCCGATGGAAGACGTCCGAAGACCAGCGCGTATGCGGCAAGGACAGACGTGATGAACTGCCCCGTAGTTTGGCAAATGGTCACAATTACGGAATTAATGAGCTGCTGCCCGATCGATGACTGATTCCATGCGCGGGGATAGTTATCGAAGGTCGGGTCTCCGAAAAAGAGGGATTGTAGACCGGCCTGGATATCACCGGATGCGCGGAATGAGCCGATAAGCGCGTAGAGCACAGGAAACGCAATGCTCAGACAGACAAGCAGCAGCCAAATCCATATTACGACAGTTGCAAAGGGAGAGCGCAGATTGTTGTTCATTGCTGCACCTACTTCTTTTCTCGGCTTGTCAGCCGGAATTGGATCAGGGTGAGGACAAGGATGATGAGGAACAGGACCATGCCTCGAGCAGAAGCTGCGGCGAAATCGGCTGTGCCTCCGCCAAACGCCAGGTCATAGATATCCAGCACCATCGTGCGAGTCGAGTTTCCGGGACCTCCACCCGTGAGCACCTGGAAGATGGTGAATTCCTTCATTGCTGCCATAGCTTGCGTGACTGAAAGCACGAGCAGCATCGGAGCGATGGACGGAAGAATGATGTAGCGGATGTACCTAAAGCCAGTTGCACCGTCGAGGTTTGCTGCTTCGATCATTTCGCTAGAGATTCCATCGATTGCCACCATCATGAGCAGCGCCACGAAAGAGATACCGATCCACACATCGGTAATTAAGACCGAGATCATCGCCACCTTTGGACTCGTTAACCATCCCACTTGTCCGAATCCCATTAGGCCGGCGGCTTGGTCGAAAAATCCGACGATGGGGGCGAACATTTGACGGAAAACGAGTGTTCCCACAGCAGTGGAAACCGCCATCGGGACAAGCACGACCGGCCGCATCCAGAAGGTGCCCTTCAACCGGTAGGACAGAGGCAGCGCGATTGCGAGCCCAAGCACCAGTTTCAAAATGACCGAGAGCACTGTGAAGATCAGGGTGCGTGCAAATGTGGAAAGGAATGTCGGGTCCGCAAACATATTCGCGTAGTTATCAAACCCTGCGAACCCGGCCGGACGGCCAAACAAGTCAGTCGAGGAGAACGACAAGTAAATCGCCCGAAAAAAAGGGAAGAAGTCGAAGATACAAAAGCACAGCAGAGCTGGTAAGAGACAAAACCAAGCCCACGGTTCAGGCTTCTCTCGAGGGGCGCCTTTTACCTTCGTGTTTTCGAGTTCTGTATTTTGGTCCGGAGCTTTATCCGCATTGCCCTTCAACGACGTTGTCATCAGTTCAGCCTCTCCTTCGTTTCTCCATCAAAGAGGTGGATGTACTTGGTATCGAATTCGATGCCTAGTACGTCTCCCTGCATGACCTTGGTCGTGTTCGGTACGCGAATGAGGAAGTCACCGAGGTCGTTCAATCCGTCGATGGATAGGTGAACGTATTTGTCAGCGCCGAAATTCTCCACGTACTCGGCACGTGCTTTCGCTGAACTCTCCTCCGCAGAAACAAGACGAAAGTTCTCTGGACGCATGCCCACGAGAACACGGTCGGCAGTTGGCTGGCTCTTGAGTACAGGGAGAGGCAAGTGAATGTGACCAATCGCAATCTGATCGCCCTCTATCGTTCCCGTGACCAGGTTCATAGAAGGAGTGCCAATGAACGTTGCAACAAAAGCATTGGCAGGTTGCATATACAGCTCTTCAGGGGTTCCGACCTGCTGCATGTTGCCGCCCTCGAGAACCGCGATCCGGTCAGCCATAGTCATGGCTTCGGTCTGGTCATGAGTGACGTAGAGCATCGTGGTGTTCAGGCGACGTTGCAACTGACTGATTTCCGCACGAGTCGAAACGCGCAGCTTGGCATCCAAATTGGACAGTGGCTCATCGAGCAAGAACACCTGTGGATCGCGAACGATAGCGCGACCCATCGCTACGCGCTGACGCTGGCCGCCGGAAAGTGCTTTAGGGTAGCGCTCAAGATACTGGTCGAGATCGAGTAGGCGCGAGGCTTCCGCCACGCGGCGATCCTGTTCATCCTTCTTGATATTCTGCATTTTCAGGGCGAACGCCATATTCTCCGCGACAGTCATGTGTGGGTAGAGGGCGTACGACTGAAACACCATCGCCACGTCACGCTTGGACGGTGCCAAGGTAGACGCAGGGACATCACCGATAAAGATTTCACCTCCCGTCAACTTTTCGAGCCCCGCAACCATACGAAGTGTGGTTGATTTTCCCGACCCGGAGGGGCCGACGACGGCTACGAACTCGCCGTCGCGAATCTCCAAATCCATGTTGTTGATGGTTGGGCGGGGGTTGCCGGGGTATTGGAGGGTCGCCTTGTCAAAGGTAATTGCTGCCATGTCACTTCCCCTTTGGGTTGTTCTTTGAAATGACATCGTGGTCTTGAAGCACATCACGAGCCTGTTCGGATGAAGTCCAAAGATGGCCTTGCCAACCAGCTTCGTTAGCGCCGATCACGTTGACCTCTCGGTCATCAAAGAAGTGGAAGATGGGTGACTCCACGCCGGAGAACTGGTTTTGCACATGTGCGTAGATAGTTGCGTCAGGTTTCTTGATCCCGTGATCCGAAGAGAACAAGAGGTGGGAAAAGTTTGACGCCCACTCACTCTGACGCACCTGCTCCGCCATCCGGCGTGGAGCGTTGCTCAAAATTCCAAGTGGCACACCGGTTGCCACGAGATCCTTGACCAACTGAAGGGGTTCCCGCGCAATCTGAGAGTTGAGGCTTGCATCTTTTTCCGCCGCAAGCTCGATGACCGCTCCATTTGCGTCGACCCCCGCCGCATCTAAAACGGGGGACCAGAAGAGGGAATCGGACAGACCGAGGTCGTAGTCATCACGGTGGTCCCAGTAAGCCGTCTTGAACGCATCGCGGTCGAACTCACCAACATGCGAAACAAGAAATTCCTGGAGCTGTTCCATTCGATTTCCTTCTGGCACCAGAACTCCACCGATGTCGAAAACGACAACGTCAGTCATCCGTCTCCCCTTCCTTGAGCAAATATATGGGAACGTTCTCAATAAACCTCAAGGGGGTGTCCGGAAGGTGAGATTCAGTTGAATATCTTCTAAACGGTTGGGAACGCTTTCATGCCGGTAGCGTAGTAGATTTTGCTCACGGAGTTAGTTTGCAACTCGCGGTTCGTCTTACCGTTCGAAGACTTGCTCTTGCGCTCGCATCAACGAAAGAGAGGGGACTTCGAGAAAAGTAACAGTCTCTCCGAGGCTGCCTCTGCGACCGGTGATAATAGGAGCCCTTCTGCAACGAGGTGTAGCCGAAGCATTCCCTTGGGCAATGGAAACTGGCCCCTTAGAAAGAAGTGCGATCCATGCTTTTTGAAGAGCTCTCGCCTTAGAGGAGTTCGTACCTTTTCAGACAGCCGTCAACGATCGTTTGCGCGCCAGTATCGGTGCTCCCATCCCCACAGTGTTCTTTTCGGTGCTTTCCGCCTTCTCATGCACAGGTTTAGTCGCCCCTTTTGGTCGCTTGCGGCTTATTTGAGTTTGCACGGGCCGCAGGAGAGCCGTGGTGGGTTTGGATCGGGGGAATCATAGAGGTGGTCTTCATATCTGGAAAAGTGATCATCTTTCCCAAGCTGGGCATGGTTGAGACGATCGTCATTCCGTTTCTTGGTCAAGTCATGATGGCGTTGGCGATTGACCACTTGGCCTTGTTTGGGGCATTTTAAAACGGGTCAGCTTTTGGCGCCTCTTCGGTGCTTCTGTGGTTGTTGGAGGAACCATGTTGGTCCATGCAGTGCGCGCCCCGGAGAGTTCTCAGTCCCTGCCGCAGAAGGAGATGCGGGGAAGGCATCTGTGTAGTTTTGGCGTGCAATTAGCGCGATAATGGGAATGTGCTTAGCCACCTAAACCACGGTCAACCGATATCTGGGAACGGTTCTAGTAGTTCTCTCCAAGTTGGATCGGTGAATCTGGCAGACGGTTCGACTCTGTTGTGCATTCTGAGCCTCTCGTTGCTCAACTCACGTAGAGAGATTCTTTCTGGGGTTGAACTCGGACCGTGGTGGATGTGAATTGGCGGTATTTTCGGCGCCTTTTGGCTGTCAGTGACGCAATGCTCGCGCCGATGCTTGGTACGGGAATGATCGTGATCTGCATGCTCGCCGGCACGAGCATCTGCGGTCAGGTAATTGAAGCTTGAGGGTTGTTGGGCACATCACGCCAGCGCCTTCAGATATCGCGTCTGGTCGAATTGATTCTCGTGTTTCCAGGAGTAGCAATGGTGCGTGTGCTTTAACCCCTCGTCTCTTTCTTGCCGACGGAGAGACCGTCCGTTTGGGCTCGACGAGAAAACTGAAGCGAACTCTGAGGGCGCAACGCGTTCCCGTACTTTTCCTAGTAGTAGTAGGGGAAGTTATCCCAGTTGGGCTCGCGCTTTTCCAGGAAGGATTCCTTGCCTTCGACGGCCTCATCGGTCATGTAGGCCAGGCGCGTGGCTTCGCCCGCAAAGACCTGCTGGCCCATGAGCCCGTCATCGGTGAGGTTGAAGGCGAACTTGAGCATGCGCTGGGCGGTGGGGGACTTCATATTGATTTCACGTCCCATCTGGATGGCGGCGTCCTCCAGCTCGGCGTGGTCAACCACCTCGTTGACCGCGCCCATCTCGTACATGCGCTGGGCGTCGTAGGTGCGCCCCAAGAAGAAGACTTCGCGGGCGTACTTTTGGCCCACCATCTTGGCTAAGTAGGCCGAGCCGTAGCCGGCGTCGAAGGAGCCGACGTCGGCGTCGGTTTGCTTGAAGCGTGCTTCTTGGCGGGAGGCAATGGTCATATCGCACACCACGTGTAGGGAGTGACCGCCGCCGGCGGCCCAGCCGTTGACCACGGCGATGACCACCTTGGGCATGGTGCGGATGAGGCGCTGGACTTCTAGGATGTGCAAGCGGCCGCCTTCGACCTTTTCGCGGGCGGTGTCTACCGTGGATTCGTCTGCAGTCGCGTCATCGTGCGCGTGCTCAGTGGCGTAGCGGTACCCGGAGCGGCCGCGGATGCGCTGGTCACCGCCGGAGCAAAATGCCCAGCCGCCGTCTTTCTGGGATGGCCCGTTGCCAGTCAGCAGCACTGTGCCAACATCCGGGGTACGACGCGCATGGTCCAGCGCGCGGTAAAGCTCATCCACCGTGTGCGGGCGAAATGCATTGCGCACCTCGGGGCGGTCAAAAGCGATGCGGACGATGCCATCTTTACGCTGTGGCTTCGGACTATCACTGATGAGCCGGTGATAGGTAATATCCGTCAGGTCCTCAAAGCCCTCGACGGTCTGCCAGAGCTCCGGCTTGAAAGGATTATCGGTGCTGTAGTTCTTCTGCTCGCTCATGGCACACCAGCTTAATTGGAAAGTAGTGCGCCGGAAGTATAGTCCCCATTCCCAACCCTCACCCACACTCCCCGCCCAGCGCGGCGGTGATAAACAATAAACAATACTGCGGGATTTTCCCCGTCAATGTACACGTGTAATCCGTACCAGCGCGGTACACCATACAGTGGGACGGAATCGAACCTCCCTGCCTTCCTTGCGCTACGAAGGCGCCTGAGAAGCACTGGACTTTTCCCTGCCCAGTAAGGGTTGCGCTCGCTGCGAAAAGTGTGGGCTACCGTCGCGCGCACAGCGCGCGACATGACTACGTGCCGCAAGGATGCGGCACAACTAGCGGCAGACCTTATTTAGTTATGAGTTCCGTATTCCAGTTCAGCTGCTGGATGCGGGTATCGAGCTCGCGGTACTGGCGGGCCAGGTCATCGGCGCGCTCGCGCAGCTTCGGCACGGGCACGGTGGCCACGAACTTGATCTCTGAACGAGAGAAACGATCCTGGCGTGCACCAGCCTGTTCCGCCAAACCCTGGTAGATGCGGCGCTTGCGCAGGAGGCCATCGCGAAGTGCCAAGGCCTCCATCAGCGTGATCTCTTCATCGAACTTCGTAGCCGTGTTCGTCGCGTTGATAGCGATAACGAGTTCATCAATGCGTGCAGTGACGCCCTCGAGCTCCCGGAGGAGATCCGTCGGATTCTCGTCCGGTTCATCGCCTTCCTGCACGCGGACCGTCGCCACAAGACGATCCTTCAGGGTGTTGAGGCGCTCCTGCGCCTGGGCGCGTTCGGCCAGGGCTTCAGCAAGTAGCATGGGTCCTCCTTAATGGGAATCTTTATCTGCACAATCGTACAGAAGGGATGGGGGGAACGCCGTATGGTCGTGACGGTTTTAACAAATAGCTCCCCAAAACTTCGATGATCTGGGGCCTTATTTGATCGATATGTACGTCGTGGGCGGTTGGTTGGTACGTTTTCGTAGATATGCCCGAAATTTTTCGGATTTGGGGGACCTTATTTACCAAAACGTACCGCGGACTCCGTGATTAACGTTGAGCCCGCGCGAAAACCGCTACCCAATAAACATGAACGCAAACAGCGTGTTGAGCACCGTCGCCACGATCATGGGCACGGAGGTGCGCTTGACCAGTTGGATGGGGTTGACCTTGATGGCGCCGGAAACGATGAGCACCGCGGCGTTAACTGGGGAAACCTGGCGCATGAGGTTCGACGTACCCCAAATGGCGGTGAGCATCTGCGGGGCGTGGATGGAGGTCTGCGAAGCCAGGTTGGGCACCACCTCAGAGAAGGCGAAGTAAGGCGCAGTACCGGAGCCGGTGAGTGCGGCCATCGCTGCGGTAGCGGCGACGAAGATGAGGACGATGATGACGGCGGCACCGGAGGAGCCTTCGGCGGCGTTAATAAGCATGTCGATAACGCCCATCTGCGTGATGCCCTCCACCAGGACGGCGGCGGCGACTAGCAGGGCGACCACGCCGGCAGCGCCCTCACCCATGCCCTTGAAGAAGGTGGCCATGGAATCCACGGCGCCGGAGACGGTGCGCTTGCGGATGGATTCAATAATCATCGCGATGAACAGGGATACCACGGTTACCGGCAGGATGCCGCCCTCAAAGGGGATGACACCCAAGCGGTTGAGGATGGCGGAAATGATGATGAGCAGCAGCGGCAGGAGCGGGAGCACGGCGTAGTATCCCGGCAGGGCGGCAGCGCGGGCAATGGCTTCCTCGGTGGCGTCATCGTGCGTCGAATCGGCGCTGACCTCGCCGGAGCTTTCGGCCTTGCGGGCATCCACCTTGTCGCAATGGCGCTGCCACCACATGTGGACGAAGGCGGTGATGAGCAGGGTGGGAACCGTTGCGCGGGCAACTGCGCCGTAGACGAATTCTGTTGGCGTCATGTTGGTGAGGTCAGCGCCTTGGATGAGGCCTGCTTCCAGCGGGGTGGGCACGATGGTGGAAGAGGTCACCACGATGGCGCCCACGGTCAGTGGTGTCAGGCCCGCGGCGATGAGCGCCGGCAAGAGCGTGGCCACGAGCAATAGGGATAGCGCCGCGGCCGAGGGAATCACCAGTGAGAGCAGCGTGCCCAGGATGAAGCCCACTGGAACCAGCCAGTACGAGCCTTTGAAGCGCTTGAGCGGTGAGGAGAGCACCACGACGGTCTTGGCATCCGCACCGATGTGGCGCATATAGGACACGAAGCCAAAGAGCACCATAATCGCCATACCGATGCCGGAGAAGCGCGCCTTGAACAGGGCGTCCACAACCAGCAGCTGGTCGTAGAAAGCATTGCCGGTTGCTTCAATTTCGGTGGTGCGGAAGTCGGCGCGCCCGGTGAGCGCGGCGAGCATGAGCAGGACGACGCCAACGGCGAAGATGGAAGCCGCGGCGTGAACTTTCTTATAGATGAGGTAGACAACTGCAGCGATGGCCAGCAGTGCGATGAGAAGATAGAGCATATCTGGTCCTTCTTCTGGTTATAACCAATTACCGTATTAATTTATCACTACCCATTACAGTTGTCGCATTCGGAGTCGACGTACGATGAACCCCATGCATATTGATGACGTCTTTGATCGCGCCCACGTGGTTTCCCTCCCACTCGCCGTTCAGTTCCGCGGTATCACCACGCGGGAAGCATTGCTTATCGATGGCCCCGCGGGCTGGGGTGAGTTCGCCCCCTTCCTGGAGTATGGCCCAGAAGAATCCGCGCGCTGGCTCGCCGCCGGTTTGGAAGCCGCCTACGAGGGTTTTCCGAAGCCAGTGCGTGAGTGGGTAGAAGTCAACGGCACTATCCCCGCGGTTCCTGCTGCGCAGGTGCCGGAAGTGATGGCGCGCTACCCGGGCTGCCGCACCTTCAAAATCAAGGTGGCGGAGAAAGGGCAGACGCTGGAGGACGACATTGCCCGCGTGGCCGCGGTGCGCGCCCACATCGAGTCCCAGGGCCGCGTGCCGGTTCTTCGCGTTGATGCCAACTGCGGCTGGAGTGTCGAGGAAGCCATTACCGCGGCGAAGGAGCTTATGCCGCTGGATTATATGGAGCAGCCGTGCAAGACCGTTGAGGAACTCAAGGAAGTTCGTGCTCAACTCATGCGCGCCGGGATTTTCGTCCGCGTGGCGGCTGATGAATCCATTCGCAAGGCCAGCGACCCGTACCGGGTGGCGGAATTGCAGGCTGCCGACGTCGCCGTGGTCAAACCAGCCCCATTGGGCGGTGTGCGCAAGGTCCTTGAGGTGGCGCAGCACCTGCGCGAGCGCCACATGGACATTACGGTCGCCTCCGCGCTGGATACCTCCGTGGGTATCTCGATGGGGCTGGCTGCGGTGGCTGCACTGCCGCAGATCTATGACGACGAAGATATCGACGTCACCCCAGCCGCAGCCGGCCTCGCCACAGGGTTACTCTTTAAAGAGGATGTCACCGCACCGCGTGAGCTTGTCGACGGCCACCTGCGCGCCGAGTTCCTCACCCCCGACCCGGATCGGCTCAGCGCGCTTGCCGCGCCGACTGATCGACGTGAGTGGTGGTTCGACCGCGTCCGCCAGTGCTATCCGTACCTATAAAAGTACAGCTCACGGTACATGTCCTAAGGCCCGCGTAGGCTGGCTGGCATGACCATTTCAGTGAGAGACGCGCACCTACACAACCTTCGCAATGTCGACGTGGACATTCCCCGCGGCAAGCTCGTGGCGGTGACGGGCGTGTCGGGCTCCGGCAAGTCCTCTCTGGCGTTTGGCACCATTCACGGTGAGGGCCAGCGCCGCTACCTCGAGTCCGTGGCACCTTTCGCTCGCCGCCTCATTGCCTCTGCCGTGGATCCGCAGGTCGGCGGTATCGATGGCCTGCCGCCGACGGTGGCCTTGCAGCAGTCGGCTTCGGCAGGTGGCGCACGCTCTACAGTGGGCACCCTGTCCGCCATCTCCAACTCTGTGCGCCTTTTGTACTCACGGTGTGGCGACAACCCTGAAGGGTTGTACTCGGATTCCTTCTCACCTAATACCCCGGAGGGCATGTGTCCGGAGTGCCAAGGCACCGGAGTAGTCCACGAGCCGACGGAAGCCTCCATGGTTCCGGACCCCTCCTTGAGCATCGAAGAAGGTGCTATCAAGGCGTGGCCCGGTGCCTGGGCGGGCAAGAACTTCCACGACATCTTGGAGGAGCTGGGCTACGACCTAGATTCGCCGTGGCGAGACTTACCGCAGAAGGACCGCGACTGGATTCTCTTCACCGAAGAGCGCCCGGTTGTCACCGTCAAACCGCACCGCGGTGCAGACCAGATCCAACGCAACTACGAAGGTACGTGGCGCTCCGTGGCGTCCTATCTGCGCAAGACCTATGCGGAGACGAAGTCGGACACGCTGCGTGCGCGCACGTTGAGTTTCATGGAATCCCATGAATGCACCACGTGTGAAGGCCGCCGCCTCAATCCGCGGGCGCTCAAGGTGACCTACGCCGGGCTGCCTATCGATGCTTTTAATAATCTTCCCCTCGCTAAGACCCTCGAGCTTCTTCAATCTCGTTCCCCGCAACCCAATGATGCGGAAGACCTGCTGCTTAAAACGATCTGCCCAGCCCTGGAGTCCGCGTTGGAGTTGGGGCTGGGGCACTTGAGCCTGGATCGTCCCACCGAAACTCTCTCCGCCGGCGAGGCACAGCGCCTGCGCCTAGCCGCGCAGCTGCGCTCGGGCCTTTTTGGCGTGACCTACGTCTTGGATGAGCCCTCTGCGGGACTCCACCCGGCGGAGCGTGATGCGGTACGGGATATTTGCCGCCGCTTCATCAACGAGGGCAATTCCGTCCTCTTGGTGGAACACGACATGAATCTGGTTAAGGAAGCGGACTGGCTGGTTGACATCGGACCACTTGCCGGCGAGCGCGGCGGCCAGGTGGTGTACTCGGGGACCGTTGCGGACTATGACGCTGATACCCCCACCGCCCGTGCGTTGGCGCGCCCGCATCCGGAGCCGAAGTCGGAACCGCGCCAGGCTCATGGTGAGGTGGAACTGCGCAACGTGCACTCGAATAACATCGACGGCCTCGACGTGAGCTTTGGTCTGGGCCAGTTCACCGTCCTGACTGGGCTTTCGGGCTCCGGTAAATCCACATTACTGCACGTTCTTGAAGAAAAACTCACGGGCGAGGACAGCCCCCAGGCCGTCAAGCGCGTGGTGTCCATTACCCAAAAACCTATCGGCCGCACGCCGCGCTCCACCGTCGCGACGTATACCAATCTCTTTGACAACGTGCGCAAGCTCTTCGCTGCCACTCCGGAGGCGAAGAAAAAGAAGTGGACGGTCTCTCGCTTTTCCTACAACGTGAAGCAAGGCCAGTGCCCCACCTGTGGTGGTGCGGGCCAGATTGAGGTCGAGCTCGTCTTCCTCCCCGGCTCTTACACGCAGTGCCCGGACTGCCAGGGCAAGCGTTATAACGAGGACACCTTGTCCATCCGTTGGAAGGGCTACACCATCGCGGATATCTTGGACCTCACCGTGGAAGAAGCCCTCGAGGTCTTCGCCGAGGAGGAACCAATCCTCCACGCCGTCCAGACCCTTGATGCTGTGGGTTTGGGCTACCTGCGTTTGGGTCAAGGTGCCCCGGAGCTTTCAGGTGGCGAAGCCCAGCGCATCAAGCTGGCCACCGAGTTGCAGCGCTCCCGCAATTCACGCCGCGGACACACTGTTTACTTGTTGGATGAACCCACGACGGGCCTGCACCCGGCCGATATTGACCTGCTCATTAAGGAACTGCATTCGCTGGTGGACGCGTCCCACACCGTCGTCACCGTGGACCATGATCTTCACCTCATCGCCGGCGCAGACCGCGTCATCGAGATGGGGCCTGGTTCGGGTGCTGAAGGCGGAAAAATCGTGGCAGACGGCGCGCCGGGTGACGTTGCCAAGGGCGAAACACCTACTGGCCGGGTCTTGAGCGGCGTAGGCACACGTTAAGGACGCACGATAAGGTGAATCCCATGACCAACCACAACGGCGAGAACGAGACGCGCCAATTCAACCGCGTCAACGGTGACAACGAAACCCGCCAATTCGGCGCACCCCAGCAGAGCCTGGGCAACCAGCAGCCCCGCCAGCAACCACCGCAGCGCCCCCAGCAGTACTTCCCGCAGCCAGGTTCCCAGAACTCGTCGGGATTCGAGCAGAACTACCAGCAGCCGCAGTATGACCCGGTGCCTTCGAGCTACCAGGTAGAAGAGCAGAAGAAGAGCGGAAGTGCACTGGCCTACGTCTTTGCCGCAATTGCAGCCATCGCGGTTGTGATTGCCGGCGTTCTCTTCTTCCTCTGGCGCGGCGCTGCGGAGGATGCCAACAAGCCTGCCCCGGAGCCGGTCACCGAGACTCAGACTGTGACTACTGAGGTTCCCACCACGGTGACGACGACGAAGGAGGCGCCGCGTGAGGAAGATTCACCGCAGCCGCCGACGGATCTGCCGACCGAGCTCCCGCCGGAGATACAGGACCAGCTGAATGAGAGCGGATCTGACTTCGAGAGCTTGCTCAACGAGCTCCTTGGTGACCTTGAAGCGAACGGTGGCGGGGAAAATGTCTAACACTGATACCGCTGCCTCCACGGAGCAGCCGGAGTCGATGGAGTTGGCCCAGGCATTGGCAGCCCAGCTCTCGCGGCACCTCACCGATGTCGTGCTGTGCCCCGGTTCGCGCAATGCGCCGTTGGCGCTGGCCTTGCTCGCCCGCCCCGATATTCGCGTACACACCCGCCTGGATGAACGTTCGGCAGCTTTTACTGCCTTAGGTTTGGCGCGCGTGCAGCGTCGCCACGTGGGCGTTGTCATGACGTCCGGCACTGCGGTGGCTAATACTCTGCCCGCGATGGTGGAAGCGCACTACTCGCATACCCCGCTGGCGGTAATCAGTGCAGACCGTCCTGCGCGCATGGTGGGGACCGGCGCGTCCCAGACCATCGAGCAGCAGGGTATTTTTGGCGTCTATGCCGCGACCACGCAAGTGGAGAAGACCAGCGATGTTCCACTCATCGCTGAGCGTTTCCTCGCTGACCGTCAGGTACACATCAACGTGGCCTTTGATGTTCCGCTGGTGGGGGAAGAGCTGCCGGGCCCGCCGAGTGATGTCACCCAGCATCGCGCGCGG
This sequence comes from Corynebacterium sp. c25Ua_47, assembly GCF_039907205.1. Taxonomy (NCBI): domain Bacteria; kingdom Bacillati; phylum Actinomycetota; class Actinomycetes; order Mycobacteriales; family Corynebacteriaceae; genus Corynebacterium; species Corynebacterium sp. c25Ua_47. The sequence goes on from NZ_JASBOH010000003.1 coordinate 177,559, forward strand.
ACCCCACGCTGGTCCAACCACGGTGAGGTCGCCGTGGACCTGAGCCGTAACACTCTCGTCGTCGCAGGCGACGAGGCCTGGGAGGTGGAGGGCCTTGAGGACGTGCCGACCATCGCCGAGCCCACCGCACCGGCGCCTTATCACCCCGTCCACCCAGCTGCAGCGCACCTTTTCCGCCGCGCGCAGGTCTCTGCCAATGACTACGTGGTCAACACCAAGGTGGAGCAGGTCATCGTTGTTGGCCACCCCACCCTGCACCGTGGGGTACTGGCGCTGCTGAATGATCCCGATATTGATCTCATCTGCTTGTCCCGTACTGAGGATTTCACCAACCCCCGGGGTGAGTCCGCGCAGCTGGGCACCACGGTGAAGACCAGCGGCGAGCCTACCCGGGACTGGATGAAGATCTGCGAAGGCGCAGCCCAGATGGCGGCCGACGGTGTTCGCGAAGTCCTGGCGGAGACCACCAGCGAGGAAGCTAAAGACTCCGACATCGGCTTTACCGGCCTGCACGTGGCCGCCGCAGTGGGAGACACCCTCGCCGTCGGCGACACCCTCGTCCTGGGCGCCTCCAATCCCGTGCGGGATGCCTCCCTCATTGGCCTTCCCTTCGATGGCGTGGAGACCTATTCGCCACGCGGCGCTGCCGGCATTGACGGCACAATTGCCCAAGCCATCGGAATCGCGCTAGCCACGCAGTCCCGCGAGGCAGACGCACCGCGCGCGCCGCGCACCGTGGCGCTCATGGGGGATGTCACGTTCCTGCACGACGCCACCTCCCTCATCCTCCCCGAGGGCAATCCTCGTCCCGAGAACCTCACCATCGTCGTCTCAAACGACGACGGCGGCGGAATCTTTGAGCTGCTCGAGCAGGGCCGCGAGCCGCTGCGTGCATCCTTCGAGAAGGCGTTTGGGACGCCGCATGGGGTGGGCGTCGCCAAGCTTGCGGAAGCCTGCGGTGCTGATTACCGCGAGGCGAGCTCGGCGCAGGAGCTTCTCGACGTCCTCGCTGAGCTCAAGGAATACTCCACCGGCATCACCGTGGTGGAAGCCCACACCACGCGGTCCTCGCGGCGCGCACTGCAGGAAGCTCTGGCGGCTAAGGTAGGCCAGTAAGGTGACCAGGCGGCGGGTGCGCCAGATCATCCTGGTGCTCTATGCGGCGGCGCTGGTGGGCATGGCGGGAATGGTCATTGGGCCTTTTCTCAACGACCGCGCTATTAATGCCAACCCCGGCCGCGCGCTGGCCACGGTGACCGATGTGGGCCGTCTGCGCACCTTCGTGGATTTCCAAGACGGCGAGGGCATCTATCACTCCCCGCCGACCGGTCTGCTCTATCCCACTGGCCTGGGAGAGGGCCAACAGGTGTGGGTACTCTACGCCAAGAACAACCCTGACCTGGTGAAAGTAGAGGGACGTGAGTGGACGCTCTCTATCATCCCGGGGTTGTCGTCGGCACTTGTGGCCACGCTGATCGCGGGCGCGTTGTGGTGGGGGAGTGGAAAAATTAACCGGAATTTAGCGCATCCGTTACCAACGGAGAACTCGGACAAGGAATGATGGGGCGCATGCGTGTAGCTATCGTCGCGGAATCCTTCTTGCCTAACGTCAACGGTGTGACCAACTCCGTGCTGCGGGTGCTCGAATACCTCCACGAGCACGGCCATGAGGCCATTGTTGTGGCCCCCGGTGCCAGGGATGGCCAGGAGGAAATTCCTGACTACTTAGGATTCAGCATCGTTCGCGTCCCCACCGTGCGGGTGCCGCTGGTGGATTCCCTCCCCGTGGGCGTGCCCACGAGTGCCGTGGATGAAGCACTCCGAGCCTTTAAGCCGGACATTATCCACCTTGCTAGCCCCTTCGTTCTCGGTGCGGCGGGAGCCTTCTCCGCGCGCCAATTGCGCATCCCGGCCGTGGCTTTGTATCAGACAGACGTGGCAGGATTTGCTACTAAGTACCACGCTTCCGCCCTAGCTTATGGCGTGTGGGAGTGGCTGCGCACCATTCACAACGCCTGCCAGATGACCCTCGCGCCATCCTCCCTCACCATTGCTGACTTGGAGAAGCACCATATCAAGAATGTGCGCCATTGGGGCCGCGGCGTGGACTCGGAGCGTTTCCATCCGTCGAAGCGTTCGGCCGCGCTGCGCCGCGAGTGGGAGCCGACCGGCCGCAAGAAGATCGTCGGCTTCGTCGGCCGCTTGGCCGCGGAAAAAGGCGTGCACCGTTTGTCGGCGCTTAATGATCGTGAGGATATCCAGCTCGTTATCGTCGGCGATGGTCCGGAGCGCCCGTTGCTGGAAGCGCAGCTGCCGAGTGCGGTCTTTACTGGGGCACTCGGGGGTGAGGAACTCGCTGCGGCCTATGCCTCCCTCGATGTCTTCGTCCACGCCGGCGAGTTTGAGACCTTCTGCCAGGCCATCCAGGAGGCGCAGGCTTCTGGTGTGCCGACCATTGGCCCGCGTGCGGGCGGCCCGGTAGACCTCATTGAGGAGGGCTATAACGGGCTGCTTCTCGACGTTTCAACGTTCGTCGAAGACCTCCCCAACGCCGTCGATGCGCTGCTTAACCCGGAGATCCACGAGGAGCTGCGCGCCAATGCTCGTGAATCCATCTCGACCAAAACATGGCCTGCGCTGTGCGAGCAGCTGCTGGGGTACTACGAAGAGGTCTTGGAGGATGTCCGCGAGGTGCCTCTCACCATCTTGGGCCAGCGCCCAGAGCTGCCGCGTTGGGCCGCTCGCGCTCTTGGTGCACGCGTAGCCTAGACTTGGCTTTTGTGTCTAAGGCAGATCTGGATAAAAAGCCCTTCGATGTCGCGCGCATGTTTGACGCGGTGGGCAAGAAGTATGACATCACCAACACGGTGCTGTCCTTTGGCCAGGACGCGCGCTGGCGCCGTCTGACCCGCGAGCGGCTCAACCTTAAGCCGGGGGAAAAGGTTCTCGACCTCGCCGCTGGTACCGCGGTGTCCACCGTGGAGCTAGCTAAGTCAGGCGCGTGGTGCGTGGCCTGTGACTTCTCGCGCGGCATGCTGGCTGCTGGTAAGGACCGTGACGTGCCGAAGGTCGCCGGCGATGGCATGCGCCTGCCTTTTGCCGATAACACCTTTGATGCGGTGACCATCTCCTATGGCCTGCGCAATATTCACGATTTCGAACTCGGCTTGCGCGAGATGGCGCGCGTGACCAAGCCGGGTGGGCGCTTGGCGGTGGCCGAGTTTTCCAAGCCCGTCATCCCGGTCTTCGGAACGGTGTACAAGGAGTACTTGACCCGCCTGCTGCCGCCGATTGCGAAGGTAGTTTCCTCCAATCCGGAGGCTTACGTTTACCTCGCAGAGTCCATTCGCGCATGGCCGGAGCAGCACGAGCTGGCCGCAGCTATTAACCGCAATGGGTGGGAGCAGGCAGGCTGGCGTAACCTGACGTGCGGCATCGTGGCGCTGCACTCAGCGGTTAAGCCCGACTTTGGGGCCTAAGCCCCAAAGGCCTTAGGCCCAGAGAGGGGTATCGCGGCGCAGCCCGGATACCGCGCCACCAGCTAAACGCCAGGCGCGGGCGATGAGGTCCTTGTCTTCTTCCGTGATGAGGTTGCCCATCAGGCGCGCAGCGGCAGGCATGAGCATTCGGCCGACGGGACCGCGCATGGCGATAGGCCCGGCAAGCGGCAGGAACTGCGGGTAGGTCAAAAGGCGCGCGGCCGTGCGAGCCAACAGGAAAGCTTCTCCGTACTCGGCGCGTAGGCGGTCTGGCCAGGCCAAGGTGAGATCCTTCGTGCCGAGCATGTCGACGGCAAGAGCGGCCGTTTCCAAGCCATAGTCAATTCCTTCGCCGTTGAGTGGATTAACGCAGGCGGCGGCGTCACCGATGAGCATCCAGTTCGCCCCCGCGACACCAGAGACCGCTCCGCCCATGGGCAACATCGCCGAGGTGACGTCGCGGAGCTCGCCGAGGCCCCAGTCCGCTCGCTGTTGATCGGCGTAGAAATCTAGGGCCTTCTTCGTGTTGAGGCGAGCCGGCCGGGAAGCCGTGGAGAGCGCGCCGAGGCCAATGTTGACACCCTGGCCAAGCGGGAAAATCCAGCCGTAGCCGGGCTGGACTACGCCGTCCGAGTCCTTGAGCTCGACGTGGGAATGCATCCACTCCTCGCCATCGTGTGGGGAATCGGCATAGGCGCGCGCGGCGATGCCGTAGACCTCATCACGGTGCCATTGGCGGCCCAGCTGCTTGCCAAAGGTAGAGCGCACGCCGTCGGCAACGATGACCCATTTAGCACTTAAACGCTGCTGGCCCACGGCGAAAGAGGTGAGGCGGTTGCCGCTGAGCTGTGGATCCGTGGCGGTGCCGGTGAAAAGACGCGCACCAGCATCCTGGGCGGCGGTGACGAGGAGCGCGTCAAACTCATAGCGCGGTAAGGCCGTTCCTTCCTGCGAGGGGTATGTCGCTGGCCACGGCGCAGTGACTGAACCGCCGAAGCCGTGCAGCTTCAGCCCACGGTTGCGGTAGGAGGCGTTGACCTCGACGCCGAGAAGATCCAGCTGATGCATGGCGCGTGGGGTGAGGCCATCGCCGCAGGTTTTATCGCGGGGGAAGGGGGAGGCGTCGATAAGCACAGTGTCGTGGCCGGCTCGCGCGGCATGGATAGCGGCTGCCGCACCAGCGGGCCCGGCACCGACAACAGCGACGTCTGCATGGATGGAATCGATCTGCTCCGACATGGGGACTATCATTGCACGGGATAGTGGCCTTGAGTGTGTTGAGGGCCGTGCTATGGGCTACGGTAAGTAAACACTAGGATTTTTGAGTTAATAAGGAACGCGTTTAATGTCACACGGCCAAACTCACGCCAAGCACGTGAACTTGGGGGATGCGCAGCTCACCGAGCGTATCAACGCCGGGATGACTGCCGTTGAAGATCTGCTCAGCGCGGAGCTCGACCGCGGGCAGGACTTCCTCAAGGAGAAGGTACGTCACCTCTCGATGGCTGGTGGTAAGCGTTTCCGTCCGATGATGGCGCTACTGGCCTCCGAATTCGGTGAGCGCCCAGAGTCACCTGAGGTGATCAAGGCAGCCACGGCCGTGGAAATGGTGCACGTGGCCACGCTGTACCACGACGACGTCATGGATGAAGCTGACCGTCGCCGCGGTGTGGAATCCGCAAACTTCCGTTGGACGAATTCCGTGGCGATTCTGGCTGGCGACGCCCTTCTTGCGCATGCCTCGCGGCTGATGAGCCAGCTGGATACGCACACCGTCGAGCACTTTGCCGAGACCTTCGAAGAGCTCGTTACCGGCCAAATGCGTGAGACAATCGGCGCCGGTGAGGCCAATGCGGTGGAGCACTACACGGCGGTTATTCGGGAAAAGACTGCCGTGCTTATTGCCTCCGCCGGCTACCTGGGTGCTTATCACTCAGGCGCAGGCCCGGAGCAATGCGAGGCCCTGCGCCAGATTGGCTCTGCCGTGGGCATGATTTTCCAGATCGTGGACGACATCATTGATATCTTCTCCGACCCTGAGGAGTCCGGAAAGACCCCAGGCACCGATTTGCGCGAGGGCGTTTTCACGCTCCCGGTGCTCTATGCCTTGGAGGAAGAAGGCGAGGTCGGCGACGAGCTGCGTGGCCTGCTCACGGGCCCGCTGACTGACGACGCCTCAGTGGACCGCGCCATCGAATTGTTGTGGAAGTCCACCGGCCGCGACAAGGCCATGGCGGATGTCAACGCCTACCTGCGCGTGGTGGAGGATCAACTCTCGCTCTTGCCCGAGTGCACGGCGAGTGAGGCGCTGCGTCAGCTCGCGGATTACACGGTCCAGCGCGTGGGCTAATTGAGGCTCCTGCCAGCTGATTTGCATGTTGGGCGGGACTTCGTAGTAAAGTACATAACCGCACTCACGAGTGCATGCCAGGTTGCCCGAGCGGCCAAAGGGAGCGGACTGTAAATCCGCCGGCATTGCCTTCAGAAGTTCGAATCTTCTACCTGGCACAGAATGAATCCCGCAGACACAGAAATGTGCCTGCGGGATTTTGTGTTGCGCGGGGACGCGATCGCGGGCACACAGGGCTGGGTCGGGCAAGGGTGGCGTTGAGGGTGTGTTTAAACGCTTCTTCTAAAGGCTTAAAAACATTAACTATGCTGGCGATTTGTGTTGTTAAAGCGTTTCGGGTTAATCTTTTCAAGGCTTCAACGAGAGCACAGCGGAGATTCTCCGTGACTCACAGAGGCTGTGCCCCCTTAGCTCAGTCGGCAGAGCGTTTCCATGGTAAGGAAAAGGTCGACAGTTCGATTCTGTCAGGGGGCTCCATTCATGTTTCCAGACACTTCTGGAAGGTGAATATGGCGGTGTAGCTCAGTGGTAGAGCAAGCGACTCATAATCGCTGTGTCGCGAGTTCAATTCTCGCCATCGCTACCGGGAAGGAAAAGCGCCCGCGTTCAGGGCGCTTTTTTACTACCGACTCCCAGCCTTACACGGCACGTGGTTTCCATGTGGGATCACCGTTCTGGTAGGGTTGTGCGTTGTCCCAAAAAGGGCACGCAAAGGGGCGTGGCGCAATTGGTAGCGCAACGGTCTCCAAAACCGTAGGTTGCAGGTTCGAGTCCTGTCGCCCCTGCCACATCACTTCAAGGAGGAAATCGCCGTGAGCGATGAAAAGCAGCCGAGCACCGGGGCAGCCCGCCCAACCGGCAAGCGTCAGCTCTCTGGCGCAGCGACCACCTCTACTGAGTCCTACACTGACAAGCGCGTCGTGCGCGTCGAGGACAAAAAGGAAGAATCCGCCGGTGGCTCCGTAGCCTCCTTCCCAAGTGAGGTTGTCTCCGAGGTGAAGAAGGTCGTCTGGCCTACTGGCAAGGAAATGGTCCAGTACGTCCTCGTGACCTTCGCCTTCCTCATCGTGCTGACTGCACTTGTCTGGGGTGTTGACACGCTGACTGGCCTCGGAGTTGAAGCGGTCCTCGCGCCCAAGTAGAATCAACCGCATACTTTCATCCCGCCGAATCCCATCAGGGGAACGGCGGGATACTTTTTGCCCTAGCTACCCCCGGGTACCCTGGTGGTGACTAGACGGATTAACACACAGATGGAGCAAACAATGAGCGACGAAACCACTGGCACTTCCCTTGAACAGGCCATGATCGATAACGTCCAGGACCAGGCCGCTGAGGCAGCATCGGCAGCGGAGGCTGCCGACGAGGCCCTAGACACGGCTGCCGCCGAGGGCTCCGAGGCCCCGGAGGCTGCTGAGGAACAGCAGGAGGAGCTTTCCGCCGAAGAGAAAGAAGCAGCCGAGAAGGAAGCCGCTACCAAGGCAGCTGAAGCAGCGCTGGGTGGCGGTGCTGACGATGGTGACGAGGAGGCGTCGGAAAGCGCAGCGGCTGGTGCTGACGCCGCCGCAGCAGAGGCTGAGTACAAGACTCGCCTGCGCGCCTTTACTCGTGAGCTGAAGAAGCAGCCGGGCCAGTGGTACATCATTCAGTGCTACTCCGGTTACGAGAACAAGGTGAAGACCAACCTGGACATGCGCGCCCAGACGCTTGAGGTGGAGGATTCCATTTTCGAGGTCGTCGTGCCGGTCGAGCAGGTCCTGGAGAAGAAGGACGGCAAGAAGAAGGTGGTGAAGCGCAAGCTGCTGCCGGGCTACGTGCTCGTACGCATGGAGCTTAACGACGCTGCCTGGTCCGTCGTCCGCGATACCCCGGGTGTGACGTCCTTCGTGGGTAATGAGGGCAACGCTACTCCGGTGAAGATTCGCGACGTAGCCAAGTTCCTCATGCCGAACGACGCGACCGTTACTCCGGAGAGCTCGGCTGCCGACGCTGACGGCGAGCAGGTCGTCGCCATGCCAGAGAAGGAAGTGGCCAAGGCTTATGCACACGACTTCGAGGTGGGCGAGGCTGTCACCATCCTGTCCGGCCCGCTAGCCTCTGTTTCCGCCACCATTTCCGAAATTGATCCGGAGACCGGCAAGATGCAGGGTCTGGTATCTATCTTCGGCCGCGAGACCCCGGTGGAGCTGTCCCCGACGGAGATCGAGCGTATCTCCTAAAAAGCGATTTTGAGCTGGGCGCACGGTGTTCTAAACTTGAACGCCGTGCGCTTTTGCGCATGTTGAAACGTTCATCCTCCGGTGGCCCACAACGCGTGAGCATCCGGACGGGGTGCTGTTATTCATCGTGGCGGCACCTCGGTACCACAGGAAAGAGGTAATTCGATGGCTCCCAAGAAGAAGGTTACTGGCCTGATCAAGCTCCAGATCGAGGCAGGCGCTGCTAACCCGGCCCCGCCGGTTGGCCCGGCACTCGGTGCCCACGGCGTCAACATCATGGAGTTCTGCAAGGCGTACAACGCTGCGACCGAGTCCCAGCGCGGCAACGTCGTTCCGGTGGAAATCACCGTGTACGAGGACCGCTCCTTCGACTTCAAGCTGAAGACCCCGCCGGCTGCAAAGCTCCTGCTTAAGGCTGCTGGCATCAAGAAGGGCTCCGGCGTTCCGCACACCGACAAGGTTGGCTCCGTGACCTGGGATCAGTGCAAGGAGATTGCACAGACCAAGTTCGAGGACCTCAACGCTCGTGACATCGAGAACGGCGCCCGCATCATCGCTGGTACCGCTCGCTCCATGGGCATCACCGTTGACGGCATCCCGGCTAAGTAATAATCGAATCTTTATCGAATCTTTAGTGCGCGGCACGTCGTGTGCCGCGCGTGGCAGGGCCAGCTTCGGCCCGCTATCACCACATCAATCCAAGAAAAGGAATTGCACTTATGAGCACCAAGTCCAAGGCATACAAGGCTGCCGCTGAGCTGGTAGACCGTTCCCGCCTGTACCGTCCGATCGAGGCCGCCAAGCTGGCCAAGGAGACCTCCTCCAAGAACTTCGACGCCACCGTGGACGTTGTCTTCCGCCTCGGCGTTGATCCGCGTAAGGCTGACCAGCTGGTTCGCGGTACCGTTTCCCTGCCGCACGGCACCGGTAAGGACGTCCGCGTGGCCGTCTTCGCTGAGGGCGACAACGCTGAGGCCGCTAAGGCTGCTGGCGCTGACATCGTCGGCACCGAAGAGCTGATCGCTGCCATCAACGAGGGCAACATCGACTTCGACGTTGCCATCGCTACCCCGGATCAGATGGCCAAGGTTGGCCGCGTTGCCCGCGTTCTGGGCCCGCGTGGTCTCATGCCGAACCCGAAGACCGGTACCGTGACCGCTGACGTGACTAAGGCTGTTGCTGACGTCAAGGGCGGTAAGATTTCCTTCCGCGTTGACAAGGCTTCCAACCTGCACGCCATCATCGGTAAGGCTTCCTTCGACGCTGAGAAGCTGGCTGAGAACTACGGCGCACTGTACGACGAGATCGTTCGTCTGAAGCCGTCCTCCGCCAAGGGCGTCTACGCCAAGAAGATCACCATCTCCACCACCTCCGGCCCGGGCATCCCGGTCGACGCTTCCGTGGAGAAGAACTACACCGAGTAAATCGGTCTAGCGCATCGCGCTAAATGACAAAGGGCTTCGAGGTTTACCTTCGGAGCCCTTTTCATTTACCCAGCCAGTCCCGTGTAGATAGCGGCTGGGATCGCTAGGCGTCGATATCGTCCGGCACCCAGTCGCGGCTGTCTACGTCGAGATAGACATTGCGCGCTAGCGGAATCTGGTGGGAGGCAGATTCCAAAATATGCATGAAGTAGCCGGCGGTGTTCGGGATAGCGAGGGTATCGCCCACCGCAATGCCCTCGGGGAAGTCGAGTTCGCGGCGCAGGATGACTTCATCTTCGATGCAATATGCACCCACCACGAACCCGGTGCGTGGTTCGCGGTCCACCGCACCGCGCTCTCCGGCAGTGGGGACGAGGAGTGGGTCGAGCAAGATATCATCCGCCGCGGTACGGCACTGGGTGCGGTTCATAGCTGCGCCGATGAGGGGCAGGCCGTCGGAGCGCTTTTTGAGGAAGCTGACCTCAGCGAGAATGATGCCGCAGCCATCGAGCAGGCTGCGTCCCGGCTCCAAGTGAAGAGAAATATTTCGCTCGTTCAAGGCACGGGCGGCGGGGCCAAACCCGGCCACCTCACCAGAAAGGAGTTGGTCTAACCACTGGCCGCGGGTGGGCGTCTGCCAGAAGGGGTAGGTATTTGAGAGCGGGTCGGACTTCCACGTAAAAGGCTCACCGGTGCCGGCGCGCTGGGCTGCGATGCGCTGCTGGTAATACCCCCATTGCTCGCGGGATTCGAGGTAGCTCATGGGAACACCGCCGCCGATATCGATGAAGGAAGCAGGCTGGCCAACTAAGCGCAGGTGCTCGATGAGGGCGATGGCCTCCGCGAGTGCGGTGCGGCGGTCCGATTCGCTATAACCATGCAGGTGTACGTGAACGCCGTCAGCGTGGATGGTTTCGGGCCAGGCATGGCTTTGCCATGCGTGAAGGAGCTCACCGAAGCGCGTCGGCGGAAGGTTATCCGGGTTGGGGGCAAGGCGCGGTGCGACGTGCGCGGTGTGGTGGAGGGCCTTGGCAAGGGCAGCGATGCGCTCGGCTTCCGCTCGCGAATCGCAGGAAATGGTGACTCCGCGGTCGATAGCTAGGCGCAGCAACGCGTCGGTCTTAATAGCTGCGCTGAGGATAATCCGCTCGGGCGCGACTCCACGGTTAAGCACTTGGCGCAGCTCATTTTCACTGGCGACGTCCACTCCCAGGCCAGCCTCGCGGGCGGCGTCGACGAAGCACAAGGCTTTATTGGCCTTACGAGCGAAAAATACCTGTGTGTCTACGCCATGAGAGGCGCCGGCATCGAGGAGTTCTTGGGCGTTGCGGCCCAGAGGTGCGGGGTTGAGCACATTAACGGGCGAGCCATACTCGGAGGTGAGGCGGGAGACTTGCTGTGGGTCAGCCACCAATTCTGACATCCATACTTCCCACCGGGCGCGCAGCGCAACGGTGCCATGAACGGGTAACGGGGTGGTGTGGTGGGTCATGGGTTTCCTACTTTCTCTGCCCAGCGGGGGATGTCATCGTGCACGGAACGGTTCAACGAGTCATGGCCAGGAAGCTCAAGCTCATTCATGCGGCCGATCTCCACGACGCCGGGGACATCGTGGAAAGGGGAGGGGGTGGCTTGGGGAGCTACGGTGGCGTCGATAAGCAGGTCAATGCCACCCTGCTCGCGCCAGTGGTCTATCTGGTCCGGGGCGGCGAGGTAGCGGGTATCTACCACGCCGGTGTGGATGAGCTCGAGCAGGCGCCGCGCGGTGACCGGTGGTGGCCCAAAGGCCACGCGCTCGAGGGTGCGCGAGAGCTCACGGAAGCCGGGCATGGGGCCATGAGCCTTATGCCAGTCCACGCATTCTTGAAAGAGCCCCCGAAACGCCGTGCCCACAGCCGCCGCCGGGGTAAGGGGCCCTGTGCCCTCAGCGGCGCGGAGGGAGGCGTCCAGCTCCGCGACGGCATCGCCGGAAAAGTCGTGGCCGTCGAGCACTGCAGCGAGGTCCGCGGCGGAAAACTCCCCCATCGATCCGGCGGCCGCCAGGAGGACGTCGCGCAATTCATCGGCATCTATCACGTCAGCACAGGCGCGCCTTACGTCGTCCGGAATCTCAGGCTGGGGCGCACTCGGAGCGGGCTTGACCTCCATGAAACGTCCGCTGCGGCTCACCGGGAAGATGACCTCGGCGGTATCGCCGTACAGTAGGCAGACATCGATAAAGCTCAAGGCAGCACCGCGCACCCCAATCCGTCGCGGGGCACTGGGCAAATCGGCGCCGAAGTAGAGTCCGGTGACCGGAACACGGGAAGGCTCGTGGACTAAGGCACCGGGGTGGAGGTGATCGTGGCCGGTGCAGACGAGGACTTCGTCGAAGGGCGAGCCATCGACGATGAACCCGCCGTCAGCGGCAGATACCGAACGCACACGCTGGGGCAGGTGTCGAATGTGCACGTGCTGCGGGGCGCGGTACAGGGCAGCAGCCCACGTATCGGCCAGGAATTGCCCCACCTGCGCGCGCGGCGGGAAGGCTTCGGTGGTGGATTCCCCGCGGCGGGTACGCCAAGCGTTGAAGCTATCGTGTGCGGTGGTGACGATGGCGCAATCGACGTTAAGGCGCCACCGCGGCGGCTGCTGCGGGCGATACACCGCGCCGGCGCCAGCGGGGTAGGGATCAAAGACGGTGATATCCACGGGGATGCGGGCGCGCTCGATGAGCTCTTCTACGGCCCACAGCCCGCGTGGGCCGCCGCCGATGATGGCGATGCGGCGGGAAGGTTCTTGCGGGCTCACTCTGAATCCCCTTCGACGCGCGCGGCGAGCTCGGCAGGAGAGATATCGAAGTGCTCGCAGACCCAGGAATCGTTGTAGATGGTATCGAGGTAAGGCTGGCCACCGTCGTGGAGTACGGCCACGACCTCCGCACCGGCCGGAAGGGTAGGCGCGAGACGCTGGAATGCCGCGATGACTGCGCCGCCGGAGGCCCCAGGCAGAAGGCCCTCGGTCTGAGCGAGGCGACGGGCTGCCACAATGGCATCCAGATCAGTCACACGCTCTACTGAGGACGGCGAGAATTTGGTGGATAGATCGGTGACAATGCCAGCTCCATAGCCCGGCAGCACGCGGGTGCCGCGTTGGCCCCCAAACAGCACGGAGCCTTCGGCATCGATACCGATGGTCTCCGTATCGGCGCCAAGCTCAGTGAGCTTGCGCACGCAGCCGCCGAGAGTGCCGGTGGTGCTCATAGCGACGAGTAAGTGGGTGGGCGCCTGTCCAAGCTGGTCCATGATTTCCGTCATCGTGCCTTCGGCGTGGGCGTAAAAGGCGGCCTCGTTGGAGTACTGGTCGAGATTGAAAGAATCGGGGATCTCTTTTAGAAGCTTGGCCACGCGGGTGCGGCGAGCGGTGAGCCAATCGCCGGTTTCCGGGTCCGGGTGATCCAGCAATTCAACATGGGCGCCATAGGCCCGCATCGTGGCCACGGTGGAGGAATTGACGCGCGGATCGACCACGCAGTGGAATTTCATACCGACAAGCGGGGCCTGGCGCGCGAGTGCCATGCCAAGGTTGCCCGAGGAAGACTCCACCAGGGTGGATCCGGGGCCTATGTCGCCGGCGTCAAGCGCGGCTTGGATGAGCGCGCGTGCGGTGCGGTCCTTGGCGGATCCGCCAAGGTTGAATTGCTCTAGCTTGAGGTAGAGGTGCACATCGGTACGGGGATTAATGGCTTCCACGAGCATCAGCGGGGTATGGCCAATAGGTGGTTGGGCTTGAGAATGAATCCGTGGGCTCATCATCAGTCCCATGGTAGACCTTTGCCTGCGGCTTTTCCCGTCTCTAGTGCTGGATTTGTGCAGGGTAATGGCACCTTTCTCACTAACAGGCAATTGGCAGGTTGGTGGTATGGCATTACAAGGAAAGTGCTGCATACTAATTCTTGTGCGTTTGAGAGAGGCGCATGAGAGATAGAGAGAACACCCTGAGTCTTGCAGGGCGGGCGGCGTGAGAAACCGCCTGATAGACAAGACCCCTTACAACGCGGGTTCCGGATTTTACCGGGACCCGCGTTGTACTGTGTGTCCCAAGTCAGGCACTCCATGCCGTGGACTTAAGCGGAGATGCATCAAGCCTAGGACAAACGCGGACGCTGGATGTAGATGGTTCTAGTCAAAAGGTTTTCTTGGGGGCAAACAAACCATATGGAGGAGCGAAGACGGTTCGTTTGGGGGCAGGTGAACCTTCTGACTGAAACCTCTTGACTGCAACCTTCTGATTGAAACCATGTGGAAGCGTGCCGTGTTATTCACCGGCTACCCACTGCCGGTTAAAAGGATTAGATGCGTGCGAAGGCCGCTTTAAGGCCGTGGCTTGCCTTGTATCCAGTACACGGACCAGATGACGTCCTCGCGCGGCACGCCCCAGTCGTGCACCGCTAATGAGCGCACCTCTTTGGCCAGGTCTCCCTCGCCGGACACCCACACCGAATCCGGCGCAGTATCCGCGGTGAAACGGGAGTCAAGAAGCTGAACGGCGCGTGCGCTGTGTTCGTCGTGTGGGGCGACAACCATGGTGAGCGAGCGAACCTTGTTGCGCCACGTCTTTTCAAAGCCGTCTTCAATTTCATCGTCGTCCGCAATCATGGCAACGACGTCGACGCCAGCCAGGGTTTCCGGTGAAGAGGCTTCGTAGTGCTCCAGGATGTGCCACAGCGCCGGAAGGGCGGAGGCGTCCGCGAGTAGCAGTTGTGATTTCCTGGGTGCCTGCCACCGTGCTTGCCCGGTATAAATTCCAGCAGTATCCCCGGGTTGGGCCTTGAGGATCCACCGCGAGCCCGGGCCATTATCGCCATGGGTCACCACGTCGACATCGATGGTGCAGGCTTCGTGGTTGAGTCTGCGAATTGTGTACCATCGCAATTCCGGGCGAACGTCGTCGGGCAATCCGGTGACGGCGGCGCGCACGTTGGCATCGTCGACTGGGAAGAGCGAAAACTCTTGCCCGTCTTGGGGCATGAGGAGTCCAAAATACTCATCAGGCCCGGCTAGGGGGTAGGAGCCAAAGGCTGGCGAGTGGAAAGTCAGGCGGTGCAGCCGCGGCTTGAGGCGGGTGTTTCCTGTGAGGGTGACGGGTAGTAGGCGGTGATGCGTCAAGGGAATTGTTCCTAGGTATAAGGGAAATTTGAATCCATCATAAAGCAGAGGTTAGGCTAGCCTCAAGTATGTTAGGGGTGCGAACGCTTGTCCGCTCGTTCCCATCGAAGGAAAGGTTTATTCCATGGTTGCTATCCACCGGCGCGCGAAAGCCGTGCTCGCGATTGTCTCGGCGGCAGCGATTGCTCTGACAGGGTGCTCGCGCGGAAGCGGCGAGGACACCGCGGGTGCAGGCAGTGCTGATGAGGTGCGGGTTGCGAGCCTGGGGCTGGGCGATGCCGATACCGTACTCGCACTCGGAATCACTCCTGTTGCTGTGGCGCCGTGGGGTTCGCAAGGCGATGGGGATGGCTCAGGCGTTGGCCCATGGGCGAAGGAGCTTCTGGGGGATGCGCAGCCCGAGGTGATCTATAACACTGCTTCCGGGTTTACGGCCGAGGTTCTTGAACAGGTCACGGCCTCGGACCCCACACAGATCATCGCTGTGAACCAGGCAGTGGACCAAGAAGCAAAGAAATCCCTCGAGGATATCGCTCCGCTGACCGTGAAGCCAGAAGGATTCGAGGACTGGCAGATCCCCTGGGAGGAGCAGGTCAAGACCATCGCCGCTGCCGTGGATAAGGAAGAGGAGGGGGACAAGCTCATTGACCAAGCGGAGGAGGCCTTTGAGCAGTTCAGGGCCTCCCACCCGGAGCTGCAGGGTAAGCGAGCAGCCATCGTCATGCCCTATGACGGGAAGCTGGGCCTCTACACGGCAGAGGACGGCCGCGGCCAGTTCATTGAGAACCTCGGCTTTGAGATCCCGCAGGAATTGCAGGGTGATGGTTCCAGCTTCTTCGTGGACTACGCGCCGGAAAACTACACCCAGCTCAACGACGTGGACTATCTGTTCGTCTTGGATTACAACGGTGCGGCCGATGAGCTGAAGAAGGATTCCACGTTCCAGGGCCTAGACGTGGTCAAGGATGGCCGCGTGCGCTACCTGGACACGGACACCGGCAATGCGATGAGCATGCCGAACCCGCTGACGATCCCGTGGGCCGTCGACAAGTTCGAAGAGAAACTCTAAGTGCTCGCTCTACCGAGGAAGGCTGACGCTATCCACGGTGCTGCGAAAATGCGCCACGGTGGCACGGCAGTCGCGCTGGATTCGAGGGGGAGAAGCCGCGCACTGCTCACCACGGCACTAGTGGTGTCGACCCTCCTCCTTCTGCTGTGCTCACTGGTGGTGGGCTCTCGGGCTATTCCGTTGCCTGATCTGCTTTCTGCCCTCCTCCGCGGAGGCGAAGCAGATATCGAGAACATCGTGTGGGATTTGCGTATCCCCCGCACGTTCGTTGCCTACTTCGCGGGAGCGGCCATCGCGGTATCGGGTGTTATCGCTCAGTCCTGGACTAGAAACCCCTTGGCTGATCCGGGCTTCATCGGTATCACCGCGGGGGCCTCGTTCCTGGTTGCCCTCGGGACGGCGCTAGGTGTCGCCACCTCAACCGGGATGCGGACCGCGCTCGCCCTCGTAGGCGCCGGCCTGGCCACAGCATTAGTGCTGGGTGTATCCCGGCGGTTTCAGGATCCCCTGACGCTGGTCTTGGTCGGCGCAGGGGTTGCTGCTGCCTTGAGCTCTGGCGCCATGCTGATCGGCCTGTACTCCACGGATGTCCTCGACAGCATGCGCCGATGGACCATTGGCTCCACGTTTGGGCGCGGTCCAGAAGATGTCGCCATCGCGGGTGCCGGATTGCTTATTGGGTTTTTCATCGCCGCACGTGTGGCGCGCCCGCTCGATCTTCTGGCAATGGGGGAGGAATCCTCGGTTGCTTTAGGCGGTTCTCCCACGTTGGCGCGGCGCGGCGCTGCCTTGAGCATCGTTGTTCTAGCAGGATGCGCAACTGCGGCGACAGGGCCCATTGCCTTCGTCGGATTCGCCATCCCCCATCTGCTGCGCCGGTTCACGGGGCCAGAAGTTACCGCGATGATTGCCCCAGCCGCATTGCTCGGTGGTTGCTCCGTACTCGCTGCGGATATTCTCGGCCGCCTCATCGCGGGCCCCTCTGAGTTGGAGATGTCCATCGTCTTGGCCTTTGTGGGCGCACCATTTCTCATCTGGGCCGTACACCGCGGGGAGCACAAGCTATGAGTGGGCGGGTGAAGGGGGACGTCGTCAAGCAACTGCGTTCCCAGGAGCGGCAGCGCCGGGCATGGATATGGGCGGCCACCTGCTTCTTTGTTCTGGTCGCGGCAAGCTCCTATGTTCTCCTGCTGGGCCAAGGGCCCGTGGACTTGAGCCCGGGGCGGGTCCTGGAGATCCTCAACGGCGGCGGAAGCCGCAGCGAAATCCGCGTTGTCTGGGACCTGCGCATGCCGGTAGCTCTAGCGACCCTCATCGTGGGCGCCGCGCTCGGACTGGCAGGGTCGTGGACGCAATCCATGTCGCGCAATCCGCTGGCCTCGCCTGACATCCTTGGCGTGACTGGTGGCGCGTCCGTCATGGTGGTCCTCGGAACGGTGTTCTCCCGGCCGTTGCTTGCCGACGGACTATCTATGTTCTGGTGGCGGGCAGGACTCGCGCTGCTGGGCGCGGTGCTAGCAGCCATCCTGCTGGTGGCGCTTGGGGGAATTGGCACGAGCAACCGCATCGTCATCGTCGGAATCGCGCTCTCCCTGCTGTTCCAAGCGCTGGTGGCGTATCTCTTACGCGCAGCCGAGCTCCTCCGCGCAGCGCAATCCCAGCTGTGGCTGGCGGGAACCACGGGTTTCGTGCGGATGGAGGTCATTCTTCCTCTGCTCGTGGGGCTGACTCCTTTCGTGGTTCTTGGCCTGTGGTGTGCTCGGGAGCTGCCGCTCCTTGCGCATGATGATCTCTCGGCCCTTTCCCTCGGGGTTAACATCACGCGAACACGCGCGTTGCTGCTGGTGGCAGCTACGGGTATCTGCGCGGTGACCGTATCCGTGGCCGGTCCCATTGGTTTCATTGCACTTCTGGCCCCGCATGTGGGGCGCATTGTTGCCCGGACGCCCACGCCTGTGCCGCTGGTTTCGTGCGCTGCTGGCGCCGCCTTGCTGAGTGCGTGCGCTGTCATTGCTGGAACGTTGCCGATGGACGCTCCGGTGGGTGCTGTCTCCTCCATTATCGGAGGATGTGCCCTGGTCATCTTGGTGTGGAACGCCGCACGGCGGAGAGGATAAGAGCTAGTGAAAGACAGAGAAATTACGGCCACCGGTATTTATGCCGGATATAAGGACGGGGAAGACATCCTGTCGGGTGTTGACTTGGTGGCACGCCCGGGCGAAATCACCACGCTTATCGGGCCCAATGGCTGCGGCAAATCCACATTGTTGAAGACCTTGTCTAAGATTCTTCGCCCGCGGCAGGGGAGCGTGCACATCGGCGAGTTGGACGTGCACGCCATGAGCCCGAAGGAAGCAGCTGCCCACGTGGCGCTTCTTCCGCAGCAGCCGACGGCGCCGGATGGGCTGCGGGTGGGCGAGCTCGTCGCGCGCGGCCGCTACCCGCACCTGGGCCGCGGTCGGGGACTGTCCGCGAAGGACCGCGACATCATCGCGCAGGCCTGCGTGGAGACTGGCATTACGGACTTCATCGACCGTGACATCGCGGCACTCTCGGGCGGCCAGCGCCAGAGGGTGTGGCTCGCGCTGGCCTTGGCGCAGGACACGCCAGTGCTGCTTCTCGACGAACCCACAACCTTCCTCGATCCAGCCCATGCCATCAGCGTTCTGCAGCTCGTGCGCAAGCAAGCCGACGCTGGGAAAACGGTCGTCGTCGTGTTGCATGATCTCATGCTGGCCGGGCAGTACTCCGACACCATGGTGGTCATGAACAACGGCGAGGTCATCGCGCAGGGAACGCCCCGCCAGGCGTTGCGGAAAGAAGTGCTGGCCGCAGCCTATGGCATCGACGTCGAGATCTGGGACGACCCGCGCAGCGACGCCCCCGTCATCGTTCCGCGCGGAGTGCTCAGCGACTGACAACGTTCATACAGGAACCCGCGTCGAAAGCTCTCAGCGGAGCGATTTGGAGTTATGGCAGGTCGGGTTGTAAAGTACCTAGCGAAGTTTGAACGGCCCGCTGAGGCCGAGTCAAAGTTCACCGAAGACCGTCGGTCATCCGGATATCCGGATCGAAGGTTCCTCATCCTAGAGGGCGGCCCACGCAGGAGACACTTTGCGAATAAGCGCGGAATTCCGCGCGCGCCCTGTGCTCTTGCACGGGGCTTTTGTTATTTCGGTTGTCCATCGGGCAAGCGGAGTGGGGAAGGCCCCGGCGGAAAACACAAGAGATGTTTCGAAAGGAGGCGAAGTAGAAAATGGCAAACCCGAAGAACACCGCAGACCTGGCGGCACTGAAGGAGAAGCTCGAGGGTGCAAACTCCATCGTGCTTACCGAGTACCGTGGCCTGACCGTGGGTCAGCTCCAGGAGCTGCGTAACAACCTCGGCTTTGACGTTGAGTACTCCGTCGCCAAGAACACCCTTTTCAAGATCGCTGCCAACGAAGCTGGCATCGAGGGTCTTGACGAGCACCTGACTGGCCCGACCGCTATTGCGTTCATCAAGGGCGAGGCAGTGGATGCTGCGAAGGTCATCACCAAGTTCGCTGATGACAACAAGGCACTCGTTATCAAGGGTGGCTACATGGACGGCAACGCTCTGTCTGCCGACCAGGTTGAGGCCATCGCCAAGCTGGACAACCGCGAGACCACCCTCGCAAAGCTGGCTGGCGCCATGAAGGGTTCTATGGCAAAGGCTGCCGCCGTATTCAACGCTCCTGCAACCAAGATGGTCCGCACCGCTGCGGCCCTGCAGGACAAGAAGGCTGCGGAAGCTTAAGACGCCACTTACAGGCGCACAACTTAAACACACACACTTATCTGGCTGCCTAGTGCGGCTAGGAACAATGAGAAAGGATGCCAATCATGGCTAAGCTCACCAAGGACGAGCTCATTGAAGCTTTCAAGGAAATGACCCTCATCGAGCTCTCCGAGTTCGTCAAGGAGTTCGAGGAGGTCTTCGACGTTGAGGCCGCTGCTCCGGTTGCTGCTGTTGCTGCTGGTGCCCCGGCTGCCGGCGGTGCCGCTGAGGAAGAGAAGACCGAGTTCGACGTCGTTCTGACCGACGCTGGCGCTAAGAAGATCGGCGTTATTAAGGCTGTCCGCGAGATCGTCTCCGGCCTGGGCCTGAAGGAAGCTAAGGAGCTCGTTGAGGGGGCTCCGAAGGCTATCCTCGAGGGTGCTTCCAAGGACGACGCTGAGGCTGCTAAGGCTAAGCTCGAAGAGGCTGGCGCTTCCGTCGAGCTCAAGTAATTCACCTGAATTACTAAAGCTTTCCCGCGCGGCACATTCGCTGCGCGCCAACAACCTCGTTCCGCTTGTGTGCGGTGCGGGGTTGTTCCCGTTTTGTAAGGCCCGACGGCCTTGAATTATGCACTCGCAGTAGCGCATCATATTCAAGTGGACACCCGAAGGAGCTGTTGACGTTGACTTTATCGACTACCACTGAAGCACACACTCATGTTGATGTTGTTCCCGTTCCGCACCCTGGAGAGGTACTTCTCCTAGAATTCCTCAAACCCTGCGGGATTACCCAGTATCGTCTGGCCAACGACATTGGCACTACCCGTTCCCAAGTTTCCAAAATTACCCGCGGTGCGCTCGGTATCAGTGCCGATATGGCTTTGCGTTTGTCGGCCTACTTTGGGAACTCCGCCGAGTTCTGGCTCGGACTTCAAGAGGAATACGATCTGTGGAAAGCTCGCAAGACCACTGATGTCAGCGCCATCGTTCCGTGGAATCACAAAGAAGAGGCCGACTCTCACTCATAGAAACAGTTGACTTGCGCTCATGAGTGGCTAGGGGAGTCCTCTTTCTCCCTCGCGTCTGCTTGCGCAAGGGCGTGATCGGCTCTGCGCACAAAGATGAGGGCAGGCCCGATAGCGAGGAGCCCGGCGAGCGCATTGGCCCACAAACCAGTGGTCAAGGTCCAGCGATGAGACAATGCGGCTAGAGGGGTCGACCACACACTAGAGAGTGAAACGACGGTGCTCATTTGGATATTGGTGACTCGGCCAAATGTTTCTTCGGCCATAAGCCTGTGGAGTGCGGCATAGGTTACCGCGCCGGCGGCTGGGGCTGTAAGAACGGACAGTCCTAGCGGGATGATCATCAACAGGCTGGGGCTGAGCAGGGCACCACATGCGATTGATGCAGCAACCCAGGCACATGTGCCTACCTGAAGGGCTGCGAAGGAAAACTTCTTTTGCATCCAACCCGTCGACAAAGCACCCACAATCCCGATGAGGCCGATGGACGTGCGGGCTAGTCCCGTTACCCATCCAGGGTTGTTCCCCTCCTCCAGTATGAGGACAGCCATGAACAGTGAGCCGTTAATTGCACAGTTCGACAGTGTTTGCATGGCAATGAGCCCGCGAAGTAGGGGCGAGCGAGCCACGATGGCTAAGCCTTCCTTGGTTGTGCGTAGGAGCTTGTTCTCTGCCTTCTTTGCGGGGTCTAGGTTAGCCCTGATGAAGAGGAAGAAGACGATGGTGAGGAAATTTGCCAGACCGACAAAAACGAAGGGCAGTGCCACATTGACTTCTAGAAGTGCGCCGCCCACAGTGGGGCCGATGAGTCCCGCAAATTGCAGACGCGCTTGGATGAGCCCTTGTTTGGCGGCGAGTTGTTCTTCCTCAACGAGCTGGGGCAGGCAAGGGTCGGAGCAAGCTTGGCCTATTCGGTAAAAGAGCATCATGCTCCCGAGTAGCGCACCGAAGACGATGGGGGAGAAGCTTCCGGAGAGGATGAGACCCGCTAACGCGAGGTTGAGCACCCCAGCCAGCGCGTTGGTCACAATGATGAGTGGCTTGCGGCGCCACATATCCGCAAGAGAGCCTCCGATGATGCCGCCTGCCAGTGCAGCTATTCCGGTGATGGTTCCATACAGACCGGCAAGGGTAAGGCTATCGCTCAAGCGTAGAGTGACCACCGGAATAGCAAGCCCGGCTCCTACCCCGGCTATCTGAGCCACGAGGTCTGACCATAGGTAGAGGCGGAAGTCTCTGTTCTTGCGTTGGGGGTCATTCTTCATTGATTACTGCCAATCCCATGATGCGATCTTGAATGTGAGCTGGAGCACTTAGTTTAGGTTATTTAACACTCCTTTAGCCCCCGTCAATGCCGCGTGAATGTGAAACGCACCCTCCGGGGAAATGTGTTTTGAGCAAACGAATCGGTAGGATAAGCCACCATGCTGCCCAAGTCCCGCATCTTCTCCGTCCTCCTGCTCGGCCTCGGCGTTGCGCTGATCGCGGCCGGCCTGACGGCGTCGAGCTTCTTGAGCTTTAGTCCGCGCCTGCCGTTGGACATCAATGACACGACGTGGACGATGCAGGATGACAACGCTACCGCGCAGGAGCTGTCCGCAGAGGGCGTTACGCAGTATGAGGGGCCGATGACTTATCAGCTCAACCTGGACATCCAGGACCCAGCAGACAAGGAGACGGCGACGCTGCGAGTGGGGGAGTCCGCCATCCGCGGCGGCACGGGCAACGTGGAGGACCTAAGCTTTGCCCGCGTGTGGAACTATCCCGTCGATCGCCTCAGCGGTGAGGCCACGGGCTCGGCGGCGCTCTCCCACACCATGGGCTCGCCCACGGCGGAGGTGCCCGTCGAGGGCTACTGGCTCAAGCTACCCGCCGATGCCGAGCAGACTACCTACCCGGTCTTTGACCCGGTGCTGCGCAAGGCGGCCGACGCCGTCTTCGAAGAATCCCTCGACATCGACGGCCGCACGGTCTACCGCTACCGCCAGGAGATTGAGCCCACCAACGTGGCTACCCTCTATGCTGGCAGCACGACGACCACGCTGAGCAACGAGGATGGCTCCACCGAGCAGGGCTACCTCTTCCACGCCGCAACCCGGGACCTCTACGTGGATCAAGCCACCGGACTCGTCGTGGGCATGGACGTCGATATCAAGGACTACTGGGCCGACCGCGAGGGTAACGAGCGTGAGGTGCAGTTCGCCTTCAATGGTGCGACTTCTGAGGAATCCCGCGCGGAGCTGCTCCAGCAGGCCGAGCGCTTCCCACGGAGTGCTGTGGGGCAGTGGGTGCGCTGGGGCGGCGTCGGAATCGGCGCGCTTCTGGTGCTGCTCGGGGCGCTGGGCGCTTTCCGACGTCCCACTAGCCGCCACTCCCGCTAGCCGCGCGTGCTAGGGGCCCGCGCGTGCGGATCTCCGAAGCGACACGCCGGCGGCGCGTTTCGCCTTTACAAGGCCGCCATTATGCTATAGGCTATTTCGTTGCGCTGGAATCTGGATCTTTAGTGCACATTTAGCCTTTCGAGCGGTGATGGTAAAACCGACTTGACAAGGTGATTTTGTGCATTCTAAACCCAGTCATTCCACAGCAGACCGAATGCTAAATCTACCAGCGGTTTTGCACCTCACCGGCCAGGGTGGGGCCGCAATCCGCCAGAGGTACTGGAAGGACCCATCTTGGCAGTCTCCCGCCAGACCAAGTCAGTGGCCAACATCCCTGGAGCCCCGAAGCGATACTCCTTCGCTAAAATCAGCGAGCCTATCGCCGTCCCGGGCCTCCTCGATCTACAACTCGATTCTTACGCGTGGCTCATCGGCACCCCCGAGTGGCGCGAGCGCGAGCAGGCAGAGCGCGGCGAAGACGCACGCGTGACGAGCGGCCTTGAGGATATTCTCGAGGAGCTTTCTCCGATCCAGGATTACTCGGGCAACATGTCCCTGTCCCTGTCGGAGCCTCGCTTCGAGCCGGTGAAGAACACCGTGGACGAGTGCAAAGAGAAAGACATCAACTACTCGGCGCCACTGTACGTCACCGCAGAATTTATCAACAACGACACCCAGGAGATTAAGTCCCAGACCGTCTTCATCGGTGATTTCCCGATGATGACCGAGAAGGGCACCTTCATCGTCAACGGCACCGAGCGCGTTATCGTCTCGCAGCTCGTGCGTTCCCCGGGTGTCTACTTCGACCAGACCATCGACAAGTCCACCGAGCGCCCGCTGCACTCCGTGAAGGTCATTCCTTCCCGCGGTGCGTGGCTCGAGTTTGACGTCGACAAGCGCGACACCGTCGGCGTGCGCATCGACCGTAAGCGCCGCCAGCCGGTGACCGTGCTGCTTAAGGCCCTGGGTTGGACCGAGGAGCAGATCAAGGAGCGCTTCGGTTTCTCCGAGCTCATGATGTCCACCCTCGAGTCCGATGGCGTGGCCAACACCGATGAGGCTCTGCTGGAGATCTACCGCAAGCAGCGCCCGGGCGAGCAGCCCACGCGTGACCTCGCGCAGGCACTGCTGGATAACTCCTTCTTCCGCGCGAAGCGCTACGACCTGGCCAAGGTGGGCCGCTACAAGGTCAACCGCAAGCTCGGCCTGGGTGGAGACCACGACGGTCTGATGACCCTGACCGAGGAAGACATTGCCGTCACCCTCGAGTACCTCGTGCGCCTGCACGCCGGTGAGCGTGAGATGAAGGCCCCGAACGGTGAGATGATCTCCATCCACACCGACGACATCGACCACTTTGGTAACCGTCGTCTGCGCACCGTGGGCGAGCTCATCCAGAACCAGGTCCGCGTGGGCCTGTCCCGCATGGAGCGCGTCGTCCGCGAGCGCATGACCACCCAGGACGCAGAGTCGATTACCCCGACCTCCCTGATCAACGTTCGCCCGGTTTCTGCTGCCATCCGCGAGTTCTTCGGTACCTCCCAGCTCTCGCAGTTCATGGATCAGAACAACTCCCTGTCCGGCCTGACCCACAAGCGCCGTCTGTCCGCGCTGGGCCCGGGCGGTCTGTCCCGTGAGCGCGCCGGCATCGAGGTGCGAGACGTCCACGCTTCGCACTACGGCCGCATGTGCCCGATTGAGACTCCGGAAGGCCCGAACATTGGCCTGATCGGTTCGCTGGCGTCCTACGCCCGCGTCAACGCTTTCGGCTTCATCGAGACCCCGTACCGCAAGGTTGTGGACGGCAAGGTCACCGACCAGGTGGAGTACCTCACCGCCGATGAAGAGGATCGCTTCGCTATTGCGCAGGCAGAGGTTGAGAAGGATGCCGACGGCACCCTGACCGGCGACCGCATCGAAGTCCGCCTCAAGGACGGCGATATCGGCGTGACCGACGCCGCCGGCGTTGACTACGTCGACGTCTCCCCGCGCCAGATGGTCTCCGTGGCTACCGCCATGATTCCGTTCCTCGAGCACGACGATGCTAACCGTGCCCTCATGGGCGCGAACATGCAGCGCCAGGCCGTGCCGCTGGTGCGCTCCGAGGCCCCGTACGTGGGCACCGGTATGGAGCAGCGCGCAGCTTATGACGCCGGTGACCTCATCATCACCCCGAAGGCGGGCGTGGTGGAGAACGTCACCGCGGACCTCATCACCATCATGGATGACGAGGGCCAGCGCGATACCTACATGCTGCGCAAGTTCGAGCGCACCAACCAGAACACCAACTACAACCAGACCCCGCTGGTGTCCCTGGGTGAGCGCGTGGAGGCAGGCCAGGTGCTTGCCGACGGCCCCGGTACCCACAACGGTGAGATGTCCCTCGGCCGCAACCTGCTGGTTGCCTTCATGCCGTGGGAAGGCCACAACTACGAGGACGCCATCATCCTCAACCAGCGCATCGTGGAGGAGGACATCCTCACCTCGATCCACATCGAGGAGCACGAGATTGATGCTCGCGATACCAAGCTGGGCCCGGAGGAGATCACCCGCGAGATCCCGAACGTCTCCGATGACGTTCTGCGTGACCTCGACGAGCGCGGCATTGTCCGCATCGGTGCCGACGTCCGCGCGGGCGACATCCTGGTCGGTAAAGTCACCCCGAAGGGTGAGACCGAGCTGACCCCGGAGGAGCGCCTGCTGCGCGCCATCTTCGGTGAGAAGGCCCGCGAGGTGCGCGATACCTCCATGAAGGTGCCGCACGGTGAGACCGGTAAGGTCATCGGCGTCTCCCGCTTCTCCCGCGAGGATGACGACGACCTCGCCCCGGGCGTCAACGAAATGATCCGCGTCTACGTGGCTCAGAAGCGCAAGATCCAGGACGGCGATAAGCTCGCCGGCCGCCACGGCAACAAGGGCGTTGTGGGCAAGATCCTCCCGCCGGAGGATATGCCGTTCATGGAGGATGGCACCCCGGTAGACATCATCCTCAACACCCACGGTGTGCCGCGTCGTATGAACATCGGCCAGGTGCTCGAGGTTCACCTCGGCTGGCTGGCACACGCTGGTTGGAAGATCGATACCGAGGACCCGGCCAACGCCGAGCTGCTCAAGACCCTGCCGGAAGAGCTGTACGACGTCCCGCCGGAGTCGCTCACCGCAACCCCGGTCTTCGACGGTGCCACCAACGAGGAGATCTCTCGCCTGCTGGCTTCCTCCAAGCCGAACCGCGATGGTGACGTCATGGTGGATGAGCACGGCAAGGCCCGCCTCTTCGACGGCCGCTCCGGCGAGCCCTACCTGTACCCGGTTTCCGTCGGCTACATGTACATGCTCAAGCTGCACCACCTCGTCGACGAGAAGATTCACGCCCGCTCCACCGGCCCGTACTCCATGATTACCCAGCAGCCGCTGGGTGGTAAGGCACAGTTCGGTGGACAGCGCTTCGGTGAGATGGAGGTGTGGGCAATGCAGGCATACGGCGCTGCCTACACCCTGCAGGAGCTGTTGACCATCAAGTCCGATGACGTGGTCGGCCGCGTCAAGGTCTACGAGGCCATTGTCAAGGGTGACAACATCCCGGATCCGGGTATCCCGGAGTCCTTCAAGGTCCTCCTCAAGGAGCTGCAGTCCCTCTGCCTCAACGTGGAAGTTCTCTCCACCGACGGCACGCCGATGGAACTGTCTGGCTCCGACGAAGACGACATGGACGGCGCTCCGTCCCTGGGCATTAACCTGTCCCGCGACGAGCGCTCCGACGCAGACATCGCCTAGCTTTTGGTCCGCCGCTTATCTAAGGCGGCGGGCATAACGAAACACCACCTACATACAAAGCCATCAACTTCCCCCTGACGGGGGATGAAAGGGAGACATTACGTGTTTGACGTAAATCTCTTCGACGAGCTCCGCATCGGGCTGGCCACCGCAGAGGACATCCGTCGCTGGTCCAAGGGCGAGGTCAAGAAACCCGAAACCATTAACTACCGCACCCTCAAGCCGGAGAAGGACGGCCTCTTCTGTGAGCGCATCTTCGGCCCGACCCGTGACTGGGAGTGTTCCTGCGGTAAGTACAAGCGCGTGCGCTACAAGGGCATCATCTGTGAGCGCTGTGGCGTCGAGGTGACCAAGTCCAAGGTTCGCCGCGAGCGCATGGGCCACATCGAGCTGGCCGCTCCGGTGACCCACATTTGGTACTTCAAGGGCGTTCCTTCCCGCTTGGGCTACCTTCTGGACCTGGCTCCGAAGGACCTTGAGCGCATCATTTACTTCGCCGCCAACATCATCACCTCCGTGGACGAGGAAGCTCGCCACAATGACCAGTCCACTCTGGAAGCAGAAATGCTGCTGGAGAAGAAGGACGTCGAGGATGACGTCGAGGCAGAGATCGCTGAGCGCGCTGCCAAGCTCGAGCAGGATCTGGCCGAGCTGGAGGCCGCCGGTGCAAAGGCCGACGCCCGCCGCAAGGTTCAGAACGCTGCCGATAAGGAAATGCAGCACATCCGCGAGCGCGGTGAGCGCGAGGTTGCTCGCCTTGACGAAATCTGGAACACCTTCATCAAGCTGGCTCCGAAGCAGATGATCATCGATGAGACCATCTACGAAGAGCTGGTTGACCGCTACGAGGATTACTTCACCGGCGGCATGGGTGCTGAGGCTATCCAGACCCTCATCCGTAACTTCGACCTCGAGGCTGAGGCCGAGGAGCTCAAGGAGATCATCAACAACGGCAAGGGCCAGAAGAAGATGCGTGCCCTCAAGCGCCTGAAGGTTGTTGCAGCCTTCCTGCGCTCGGGCAACGACCCGGCCGGCATGGTGCTCGACGCTATCCCGGTGATCCCACCGGAGCTGCGCCCGATGGTGCAGCTGGACGGTGGCCGCTTCGCCACCTCCGACCTCAACGACCTCTACCGTCGCGTGATCAACCGCAACAACCGCCTCAAGCGCATGATCGACCTCGGCGCTCCCGAGATCATCGTGAACAACGAGAAGCGCATGCTGCAGGAGTCCGTTGACGCGCTCTTCGACAACGGCCGCCGCGGCCGTCCGGTCACTGGCCCGGGTAACCGCCCGCTGAAGTCCCTGTCTGACTTGCTCAAGGGTAAGCAGGGTCGCTTCCGCCAGAACCTGCTGGGTAAGCGCGTGGATTACTCCGGCCGTTCCGTGATTATCGTTGGTCCGCAGCTCAAGCTGCACGAGTGTGGCCTGCCGAAGCTCATGGCTCTGGAGCTGTTCAAGCCTTTCGTCATGAAGCGCCTGGTGGAAAACGACTACGCGCAGAACATCAAGTCCGCTAAGCGCATGGTGGAGCGCCAGCGCCCTGAGGTGTGGGACGTCCTCGAAGAGGCCATTTCCGAGCACCCGGTGATGCTGAACCGTGCACCGACCCTGCACCGCCTGGGTATCCAGGCCTTCGAGCCGAAGCTCGTCGAAGGTAAGGCCATTCAGCTGCACCCGCTGGCTTGTGAGGCCTTCAACGCTGACTTCGACGGTGACCAGATGGCAGTCCACCTGCCGCTGTCCGCCGAGGCACAGGCTGAGGCACGCGTGCTGATGCTGGCTTCCAACAACATTCTGTCCCCGGCCTCCGGTAAGCCGCTGGCTATGCCACGCCTGGATATGGTTACCGGCCTGTACTACCTCACCATGGACAAGGCCGAGGACGAGATCGGCGGTGAGGGCCGTTACCAGCCCGCCACGGAGGATCGTCCGGAGCAGGGCGTCTACTCCTCCTACGCGGAGGCCATCATGGCTCGTGACCGCGGCGTTCTGGGCCTGCAGGCTCCGATCAAGGTGCGCATCTCCCACCTGCGTCCGCCGTCAGACATTGAGGCTGAGCAGTTCCCGGATGGTTGGCAGAAGGGCCAGGCATGGCTCGCTGAGACCACCCTCGGCCGCATCATGTTCAATGACCTGCTGCCGTGGAACTATCCGTACCTCGAGGGCGTCATGGTCCGTAAGGGCGGCGCAGGCAACAAGATGCTGCTGGGTGACGTCATTAACGACCTCGCTGCCAAGTACCCGATGATCACCGTTGCCCAGGTACTGGACAAGATGAAGGACGCGGGCTTCTACTGGTCCACCCGTTCCGGCGTGACCATCACCATGCACGACGTTCTGGTTCTTCCGAACAAGACCGAGGTCCTCGAGTCTTATGAGAAGGAAGCAGAGCGCATCGAGCGCAAGTACTGGGAGCAGGGTGCCCTGACCGAGCGTGAGCGCTACGACCGCCTGGTTGAGCTGTGGAAGGACGCCACGGACACCGTGGGTAACGCCGTTGAGGAGATGTACCCCGACGACAACCCGATTCCGATGATCGTGAAGTCCGGTGCGGCCGGTAACATGCGTCAGATCTGGACCCTGGCCGGCATGAAGGGCATGGTTGTGAACTCCAAGGGTGACTACATCACCCGTCCGATTAAGACCTCCTTCCGCGAGGGCCTGTCGGTTCTGGAGTACTTCAACAACTCGCACGGCTCCCGCAAGGGTCTGGCGGATACCGCTCTGCGTACCGCTGACTCCGGTTACCTCACCCGTCGTCTGGTGGACGTGGCGCAGGACGTCATCGTCCGCGAGGAGGACTGTGGCACCCGTCAGGGCGTGCGGGTCCCGCTCGGCGTCGAGGTTGCCGAAGGCTCCTACGACCTGCACGAGCTGTGGGAGACCTCCGCATCCGGCCGCGTCGTGGCTAACGATGTCAAGGATGAAAACGGCGAGGTTATTGCCGAGGCAGGCGCTGACCTGACCGAGGAGCTCAGCCGCAAGATCGTCGCCGCTGGCGTTCTGGAGATCAAGGTTCGCTCCGTGCTGACCTGCCAGACCCCGGCTGGTGTTTGTGCGAAGTGCTACGGCAAGTCCATGGCCTCCGGCAAGCTGGTCGATATCGGCGAGGCAGTCGGCATCGTGGCCGCGCAGTCCATTGGTGAGCCGGGTACCCAGCTGACCATGCGTACCTTCCACCAGGGTGGTGTCGGTGGCGATATTACCGGTGGTCTGCCGCGTGTTCAGGAGCTCTTTGAGGCCCGTAACCCGAAGAACCGTGCTCCTATCGCTTCCGTCGACGGCACCGTGTCCCTGTCCGATGAGGGCAACTTCTGGACCCTGACCATCACCCCGGATGACGGTTCCGACAACGTGGTCTACGAGAAGCTGTCGAAGCGCCAGGGCTTGGCTCAGGTTCGCCGCCCGATGGAGTCCAATCCGGACGCCATGATCGAGCGCTCCCTGCGCGACGGTGACCACGTCAGCACCGGTGACCGCCTCATGCGTGGTGCGGCTGACCCGCACGACGTGCTGGAGGTTCTCGGCCGCCGCGGCGTGGAGAAGCACCTCATCGACGAGGTTCAGGCTGTCTACCGTGCACAGGGTGTGGCCATCCACGACAAGCACATCGAGATCATCATCCGTCAGATGCTGCGTCGCGGTACGGTCATTGAGGCCGGTTCCACCGAGTTCCTGCCGGGTACCCTGGTTGACCTTTCTGAGGCCAAGCAGGTTAACGCCGCTCAGGTTGCTGAGGGTGGCCAGCCGGCTCAGCTGCGCAGTGAGATCATGGGTATTACCAAGGCCTCGCTGGCTACGGAGTCCTGGCTGTCTGCGGCCTCCTTCCAGGAGACCACGCGTGTGCTTACCGATGCCGCCATCAACAAGCGCTCGGATCAGCTCATTGGTCTGAAGGAGAACGTCATCATCGGTAAGCTGATTCCGGCTGGTACGGGTATTTCCCGCTACCGCAACATCAGCGTGAAGCCGACTGAGGCCGCACGTAACGCTGCGTACTCCATCCCGACCTACGGTGATTCCATCTACGGCGACGATGGCTTCGGTGAGTTCACCGGCGCTTCCGTCCCGCTGGAGGAGGACTACACCTTCTAGCTGTCGCACTGGATAGGACACGCCGAGACTAGCCTTAGCGCATAAGTCCCAGTACCCCCGTCATACCCCCTTCAATGGGTGTGGCGGGGGATTTTTTCTGTGCGGACAGAATCACAACGATGAAAAGTCTGTGGACAAACTAAACATTGGAATGGACTGTGGCCTGCGAGTTTTCCGTTCATTAACCAGAAAAAGCGCCGTGACATGCATGGACACTGTTAACCCCAGGCGATTTTTTGCACTTGCGGGAAGTGGCGGGGGGGGGGGGGGGGGGGGTGGGGTGGGGGGGGGGGGGGGGTTTTTG
>NZ_JASBOH010000030.1:0-1362 GCF_039907205.1 Corynebacterium sp. c25Ua_47
GCCCCGCCGAGATACAGCAGGTCATAGGACAAAGACCTCTTACTCCGGCCATCACTGAATCGATCATCAAACCACCCCGGCGGGAGCTGACGGAAAATCTCTGAAGTCAAACCCTCATCAGAGATGACTTTCTTTGCACGGGATACTTCCCGTCGTGAACACCCCAATGCGTGTGTGATCTGCGCCTAGCTAGCACCATCAAGGCACATCGCAATGATCTGCTTGAAGTTGGCCACAAGGACCAGCTCCTTCCAAGTAGAAGTTGACGCAACACCAGCGGATTGTGGTGTCGCCAACATCAACTATGAAAGAAAACCCCTTGCAGTACCGGATACACGGAACACCGGTACCAACTACGCGGACTCGCGGTACCAACTACCCCAAATCGACAGGTAGTGGCCATCGCCGGGATAACAGGGTCTACTCCCGCAGCCATGGCGAGTGGAACAACAATCGGCACAGTGACAGCCGCCGCGGCGGTATTACTTGTGGTCTCAGAGATGAGGATGGCCAGCAACACCGCCATGGCAGTGATGACCAGGGCACTAGATACGCCCAACATATTGTCGAGTCCGGAACCGATAGTTTCTGCTAGACCGGAGCTGCCCAGTATGGCGCCGAAGGTCATGCCGCAGCCAAACAATATGATGGTGTCCCAGTCAATCTTGGCCGCATCTGACCAGTCCAGGGTGTACTGCAGCTTCTTGGATTCAACGGGCAGCGAGCCCATATGACTACTTGTTCAAGCCGGTTAGAATCCAAGCACTACCCGGACTATCCAGAGAAAAACTGAGAGCAACTGACGTTGACTCCATGATTAAAGAAGACGGACTTGATGGAGAACACAGATCGAGAGCCTCTCGAGAGAACCTCACCCATTGTTCGCTGTCGCCCTTTCCTCTAAGAAAGAGGAAGTTTTCGTGATCGGAGAAGCCGTGTTCTGGAACAGGGGGATCATCAGCCATAAGTGTTTCTTTGACTGTTTGATACGGAGTGTATGGGCACACGAGCGAAAACTCGGTCCACTCTGGTCCGTAGAGTTCCTCCAGTGTGATGGACTCAGTAACGGGGATCGCATGTCCCGATCGTCCTAGGGACGCGAGATGAGAAGCCAATGGGTCATCAAAACTACAAGAGGAGAGTAATAGGGAGACAATACTAGTGAACCCTATCCGCGCCATCATGCGTCTCATTAACATAACCCCCTTCTCCGAGGAAAGTGTAGATAGCAGTCCAATTCTAGCCCAGAGGGCGCACTGGTTCAAAGCAGAAGCTTCGTCGCCACTACTTGCGAAAGCAGATCCAAGAAATCGACCTTGGGCATTGTTATACAAGTCCATGCGGGTCTCATCCGCTGGCCCC
>NZ_JASBOH010000031.1:0-1339 GCF_039907205.1 Corynebacterium sp. c25Ua_47
TTTAGTGTGGTGGTTGGAAAGTTTTTTCGGTGCAAGATGAGCTCGCGGCCTATCAGCTTGTTGGTGGGGTAATGGCCTACCAAGGCGTCGACGGGTAGCCGGCCTGAGAGGGTGTACGGCCACATTGGGACTGAGATACGGCCCAGACTCCTACGGGAGGCAGCAGTGGGGAATATTGCACAATGGGCGGAAGCCTGATGCAGCGACGCCGCGTGGGGGATGACGGCCTTCGGGTTGTAAACTCCTTTCGACAGGGACGAAGCTTTTGTGACGGTACCTGTATAAGAAGCACCGGCTAACTACGTGCCAGCAGCCGCGGTAATACGTAGGGTGCGAGCGTTGTCCGGAATTACTGGGCGTAAAGAGCTCGTAGGTGGTTTGTCGCGTCGTCTGTGAAATTCCGGGGCTTAACTTCGGGCGTGCAGGCGATACGGGCATAACTTGAGTGCTGTAGGGGAGACTGGAATTCCTGGTGTAGCGGTGAAATGCGCAGATATCAGGAGGAACACCGATGGCGAAGGCAGGTCTCTGGGCAGTTACTGACGCTGAGGAGCGAAAGCATGGGTAGCAAACAGGATTAGATACCCTGGTAGTCCATGCCGTAAACGGTGGGCGCTAGGTGTAGGGGGCTTCCACGTCTTCTGTGCCGTAGCTAACGCATTAAGCGCCCCGCCTGGGGAGTACGGCCGCAAGGCTAAAACTCAAAGGAATTGACGGGGGCCCGCACAAGCGGCGGAGCATGTGGATTAATTCGATGCAACGCGAAGAACCTTACCTGGGCTTGACATACACTAGATTGCTGCAGAGATGTAGTGTCCCTTGTGGCTGGTGTACAGGTGGTGCATGGTTGTCGTCAGCTCGTGTCGTGAGATGTTGGGTTAAGTCCCGCAACGAGCGCAACCCTTGTCTTATGTTGCCAGCATTTGGTTGGGGACTCATGAGAGACTGCCGGGGTTAACTCGGAGGAAGGTGGGGATGACGTCAAATCATCATGCCCCTTATGTCCAGGGCTTCACACATGCTACAATGGTCGGTACAACGCGCAGCGACACTGTGAGGTGGAGCGAATCGCTGAAAGCCGGCCTTAGTTCGGATTGGGGTCTGCAACTCGACCCCATGAAGTCGGAGTCGCTAGTAATCGCAGATCAGCAACGCTGCGGTGAATACGTTCCCGGGCCTTGTACACACCGCCCGTCACGTCATGAAAGTTGGTAACACCCGAAGCCAGTGGCCTAAACTTGTTAGGGAGCTGTCGAAGGTGGGATCGGCGATTGGGACGAAGTCGTAACAAGGTACCCGTACCGGAAGGTGCGGGTGGATCACCTCCTTTCTAAGGAGC
>NZ_JASBOH010000032.1:0-1231 GCF_039907205.1 Corynebacterium sp. c25Ua_47
GCACCCAGGTGCTATCTAAGCGCATCAACCAAAACGAAAAATCCCTGCGCACACTGTTTTCAACGTTCAGCGCACACGACCACAAAGTCCTTGTCGTCGTGGACCAGCCAAATAACATTGGTCGACTAACTGTCGCAGTTGCTCAAGATATCGGAATCGACGTGCGCTACCTTCCCGGTTTGGCTATGCGTCAACTCTCACGCATCCACGCTGGCAATGCCAAAACTGATATCCGGGACGCCTATATCATTGCCCACGCTGCAAAGAACCTTCCGGAGTCCCTCCGCAGCGTCGACCGTGTCGAAGAAGCCTTCCTCCAATTGAAAGTCCTCAACGGCATCGACGAAGACTTAGCGCGGTCCTACACCAGGCTCATCAATCAGATTCGAAGTGCACTAGTAGGCTGCTACCCGCAATTCGAACAGGCCCTTCGCGGTCAGATAATCCACCGCAAGTGGGTTCTGCACCTACTTGCACGCTACGGCGGACCGACCAAGATAAAACGCCTCGGAAAAGCCAAGGCAGCTGCCTTTGCTCGACGATATAAGGCACGCAATCCCGAACCTGTCCTCGCCATATTCGCTGCTATCTCTGAGCAAACAGTCACCATTGCAGGTGCGCACTATGCCGAAATGGGCATAGCAATGTCGGCGAAAGACGCACTCTTAAAACTCGAACATCGCAAACAAATCGAGCAGGAAGTCATCGAGCTCATCAACGACATCCCCCACACTCAAATCCTGCTATCCATGCCAGGAATCGGACCAAAGACGGCAGCACAAATTCTCATGACCGCGGGCGACATGTCCGACTTTCCGTCAGCTGGGCACTTGGCCTCTTACGCTGGTTTGTCGCCCCGAACGAATCAGTCCGGAACCTCGATCATGTCGAACTCACTGAACCGTGCCGGCAATAAAAAATTAAAGAACGCCCTATGGCAATCATCTTTTGCATCCATCAGATTCCACGAGCGTTCCCGGCAATTCTATGAACGAAAGCGCCGTGATGGCAAGAGACACAACGCCGCAGTAGTGGCACTAGCCCGCAGACGGCTCAACGTCCTCTACGCCATGATGCGCAACCACGAGTGCTACCGCGATCCCGCCTTACAACAGGAAGGAATCGCAGCCTAAACACCAAGAACGAAACAGCCGACTGGGAAAACCCAGTCGGCTAGCAGGCATGCCCGAAAACCACACGACCAAACAACCCCGTAGAGAGAATCCGCCCC
>NZ_JASBOH010000033.1:0-939 GCF_039907205.1 Corynebacterium sp. c25Ua_47
GCGACGCTGCACCTAAATGCATTTCGGGGAGAACCAGCTATCACGGAGTTTGATTGGCCTTTCACCCCTACCCACAACTCATCCCCGCAGTTTTCAACCTACGTGGGTTCGCGCCTCCACAGCATCTTACTACTGCTTCACACTGGCCATGGGTAGATCACCCCGCTTCGGGTCCAGGACATGCCACTAAAACACCCCATTAGGATTCGGTTTCCCTACGGCTACCCCACACGGGTTAACCTCGCGACATGCCGCTGACTCGCAGGCTCATTCTTCAAAAGGCACGCCATCACACACAAAAAAGTGCTCTGACGGATTGTAAGCACATGGTTTCAGGAACTATTTCACTCCCCTCCCGGGGTACTTTTCACCATTCCCTCACGGTACTCATACACTATCGGTCACACTGAGTATTTAGGCTTACCGGGTGGTCCCGGCAGATTCACAGCAGATTCCACGAGCCCGCTGCTACTCGGGCAACCCAACAACCCATGTGCTGAAGCCTTCAACTACGGGACTATCACCCTCTACGGTAGGCGTTTCCACACCACTTCACCTAACAACAACACACAAGCACGATGATGGTAGTCACCGCACGCTGGGGCCCACAACACCGCACACACAACCCCTACCAAGTATCACATGCACACGGTTTAGCCTCATCCACGTTCGTTCGCCACTACTAGCAGAATCATATTTTATTTTCTTCTCCTACGGGTACTGAGATGTTTCACTTCCCCGCGTAAACCCCCACAACAGCTATGAATTCACTGAAGGGTAACACCCCATAACAGGTGCCAGGTTTCCCCATTCGGACATCCTCGGATCAACGCTTTATTGACAACTCCCCGAGGCTTAACGCAGCCTTACACGTCCTTCATCGGCTCAGCATGCCAAGGCATCCACCATGCGCCCTAAATAACGAACACACAACCAACA
>NZ_JASBOH010000034.1:0-873 GCF_039907205.1 Corynebacterium sp. c25Ua_47
TTCCTTCTTCGTCGTTTTGGACGACGGGGTTTAGAAGGGGATGTCGTCGGTGCCGGCATCAGTCTCGGTCTTGTCCGCGTCCTTGTCCTCGGCTTCGGCTTTGGCTTGGGCTTGTTGTTGTGCGTAGTCGTCGAGTTCTTGTTTTAAGTGTTGGGCTTCCTCACGCACACGTTTCCTGGTGGCGGTGATGTGTTGGGCTACTGTTTGTGCCCATCGTTTCTGTTTTGGTGCTAGCGGCCCGTCGGCTTCGGTGATAGTCCAGGTGCCGTCTTCATATAGCCAGATGACATCCCCGCTATAGGGGTCCAGCAGGTATTTGAGGCTGCCATCGGTTTTCATGTTGTGATGACCCTGGCATAAACACGCCAGGTTCTTCGGATGGGTGGGCCCGCCTTCAGCCCAGTTATGCCGATGATCCAACTGGCTAAGGAAAGCTGGTTTGCCACAGCCGCCAACCCGGCAGGTACCGTCGCGTCCTTCGACATGTTTGCGCATGATGATTCCTGGTTGGTAGCCATCTGCTTCGGCGACGTCACCGGTTAAGTCCCGGGTCTTATCATGCGGCATCGGCTTAGCCCGCCAGCCGAAGCCTTCAATAAAGGTTGGTGCATCCTCAATGTCGCAGGCCTGGTAGGTGTGTAACACCACGGTAGCTGGAGGCTTAATCTCACCGGAGAGCAGTTTTATGACTGCCTCCGGGACAGTGATGTCTTCCTTAGCGGCGGTGTGGTGGATGAAGGCGTCGAGTTTAATGCCGGTGTCTTCATCACAGTGCAGTTCCAGCCAGGCTGAGGTGCCGTTAGAAGAAAACCGGTACGTATTTTTAGGGCGGGTGTCCTGGTAGGCGATGGAGTTATCGAGGGTTTTGCAGAT
>NZ_JASBOH010000035.1:0-751 GCF_039907205.1 Corynebacterium sp. c25Ua_47
ATGTCGGTGTCAACGTCTAGGGGTATTGAGCAGAGTGATATTTAGCCCGCTGCGTTCGGCTTGGTCGATGTGGATTTGGTCAGGAAACCAGGATGAGGCCGCCGATCCAGCTAAGGAAACGGACGGGGCCTATCGGTGCCAAATGGTGCCAAATGGTGCTACCCTAGTGTTATTGCCACCTGTTACGACAGGATCGGAAGAAGACCCTGGGACCCCAGCCGGACGACTGGACTCAGGGTCTTCGTCTGCCTCTAGAGGGAATCCGGGGTGGGACGGTTGAGGATCACTTTCTCGTGCAGCTTCTCCCAGTACTGCTCTTCCCCTAGATGGACGGAGTTCAGTGCTCCCAGAACGGCATCTGGAATCCAGAGCAGGGGATCATCGCCACCGCGTACGTGTTGCAGTCGGATGCCAGCACTTTGTCCCTGGCCCTGCAGGGCAACTATATGGGCGACGTCTCGCCTGTTTTGTGCTTCTTGCCGGCTTTCCAAAGTGACGGTGTGGACGTGCATCTCGGAGAGCTCGAAGTACATCTGCTCCAAGCATTTCTTGCGGTGCCTCTCCGTTTTCTTGCTCACTTCACTCTGGTGGGTGATGATCGCTTGCATGGAGTCGATCTCAGAAAGGGTGTCCACGATTTTTCGGCGTCGGCTATTACGTTCGTCGGTCCAGTGAAGTTTGATCTGGCCAGGAAGTCGTAGTGGACGCAGCTTCTCGCGTATTTTTTCCAAGTCTTGAGTGTCGATGATGG
>NZ_JASBOH010000036.1:0-736 GCF_039907205.1 Corynebacterium sp. c25Ua_47
CGTGAAATAATCAGAGCCATGGGCATCTTCTCCGGTCGGCATTTCCCCCGTGACATCATCCTGTGGGCGGTGCGGTGGTACTGCCGCTACGGCGTGAGCTACCGCGACCTCGAAGAAATGATGACCGAGCGGGGTGTGCCAGTCGATCACACCACGATCTACCGCTGGGTGCAGAAATACGCCCCTGAGCTGGATAAGCGCACTCGCTGGTACCGGCAGGTACCCGACTGGCAGGCCCGGTCCTGGCGGGTGGATGAGACCTATATCCGGGTCGGCGGCACGTGGTGCTATCTCTACCGGGCTATTACCGCCGGTGGGCAGACCTTAGACTTCTACCTCTCACCAAAACGGAATGTGGCTGCGGCCAAGCGTTTCCTGGCCAAGACGCTACGATCGAATACGACAGCCGGGTCCCCGCGGGTCATCAACACCGACAAGGCACCAGCTCTGGCCAAGGCAATATCCGAGCTGAAGGCGGAGGGAATCTGCCCTCAGACGGTGGAGCACCGGCAGGTGAAATACCTGAACAACGTTCTCGAGGGAGATCATGGCCGACTTAAAAGAATCCTGGGACCGAAGGGGGCGTTCAAAAACCGAATTTCCGCCTACCGGACGTTGAAAGGGATGGAAGCGATGCATTCATTACGGAAAGGTCAGGGCACGATGTTTGCTTATGGGCACCCCAATCCGGACGCGGTGATCGTCAACCGGGTCTTCGAGACGGCCTGAGAACGCC
>NZ_JASBOH010000037.1:0-653 GCF_039907205.1 Corynebacterium sp. c25Ua_47
CCTGGTTTTCTGGTGTGTTTCCAGACATGTTCATCGACTCCGAGGATACGAACCCCGTCTAGGTGACAGGGGTCGCCGTAGACAAGCTGGCGGCAGGCATCTAGTGCGATCTGGTTGACCAGGTCCCAGCCCACACCGAGTGCTTTGGCGGTAGCTGACACACTCATCCGGTCAATAGCAAGGCGCTGCAAGATCCAGCGAGTAACCCGATAAGTGAGCTTGGCGCCGTCATCCGCGCAGGTTAAAGATTCTTGGAAGATCTTCCTCTTACATGAGTCGGCTGTGCATAAGAATCTAGGCACTGTTACGTGCAGCCTAGTGGGGAATCCAACGACAGGAAGATCAACGAGTCGACGAGTGACGTGGTCGCGCAGCTTTCCTGACTGTCCGCAGTCCGGGCACACGCCGACAACGGCTACTGGCGTGGCCTCAATGATGGTCAACGCTCCGGCATCAGCGGCACCGGTGATGGCAAGTCCGATTTCCGCGGTACGGCAGATGGTGTCAGCAACGAGGTTTCCAGTAGGCTTCACAGTACGGGTCCCTGGTGGGTGTAGATGGTCGTGTAGCAACTTTCATCTTCACACCAGGGACCCCTACATGTTGTGGTGACCCGCTGAACCCGTCGATTTCTACCTCACCCCGCTACGCAC
>NZ_JASBOH010000038.1:0-557 GCF_039907205.1 Corynebacterium sp. c25Ua_47
AACTACAGCATCAAGCGCATGGCACGGCTATTAAAAGTGTCTCGGTCTGGATACTACAAATGGGCCCATGTGCAGCAGAAACGACTATCCGGAAAGGATGATCGTGTTGCATTTTACGATGATGTTGACCGAAAGATTCATCAGATTTGGAAAGACTCTGATGAGGTTTATGGTGCTCCGCGGATCACCGCAGAGCTTGCCGAGCGCTACCGCATTTCGCTTAACCGTAAGACTGTGGCGAAGCGGATGCGCATGATGGGCATTGAAGGGATTTCACCGCGTGCGTTTGTTCCGGTGACAACGATTCAATCCAAGCGTAAGTCAACTCTTCCTGACCTGGTCAAGCGCATGTTTGATACTGGTGAGCTGAATCGGGTGTGGATGTCGGATATTACCTACTTGCGCACCGGTGAGGGCTGGTTGTATTTGTGCGCGGTCCGCGATGGTCATTCCCGCAGGGTACTGGGCTGGGCTATGGATAGTGTTCAAGACACACACCTGGTTGAACGGGCCCTGCGGATGGCGCATACGCTGCGCGGTGACGTTCCTGATGGGCT
>NZ_JASBOH010000039.1:0-524 GCF_039907205.1 Corynebacterium sp. c25Ua_47
GGGCGAAGAAGCTGCCCTGTTCATCATCAAACGGGTTGCTAGACAACACGCGCTCCTTGTCTCATGATGCGGAAATAACGGGTTTATGGGCTGCGTTGGCCAAAGTGGTGGCACAAGTGCAGCAAGCGTGAATTAACTTAGCATAACCTAATATGCAGCTTTTGAGGGTTAAGTAAAGAAAAGTGTGTCCGCATGCCACCATAACCCCAGACCACACACCACAAATCACCAAAGAATAGCTCCCCGAAAGCTATTACCCACACCATCCCGCACCTCCGGCCACATTTGTGCTAACCGCACACCGGTTGGATTAAAGGATGACCACCAACCGCCCCAGCTGCCCACTATGCGGCAACAACACAAAGAAAAACGGCACCACCAGCAAATCAACCACCCGTTGGCGCTGCACCCACTGCGGACACTCCTTTACCCGCAACACCCAAACCCACAACAAAAATACCGCCACCATGGCTTTGTTCATCCAATGGGCCACCGGCACCCAATCTGGCTCTTCCGGTTTTAGA